>NZ_JBFAJA010000034.1:0-115457 GCF_040654975.1 Dactylosporangium sp. NPDC050588
AGCTTCGCGTTGTCGAGGATCGCGGTGAAGTGTTCGACCGTGAGGTGCTCCGGGAAGAGCCGCGGCGGGAACCGGAACACCTCGTGCGTCGGGGTGAGGGCGGTGACGAGCACCCAGTACACGGGCCCGAAGGCGAAGATGCCGACGAGCGCGACGGTCACCGCTGCCTTTCTCACGCCCGCTCACCCCGCTCGGAGAACCGGACGTAGACGATCGTCAGGCCGAGGATGAGCACCAGCCACAGGGCGCCGAGCGCGCTCGCCTGGCCGAGGTCGAAGGCCTTGAACGCGGTGTCGTAGACCGCGACCGCGAACGTCGTCGTGGAGCCGGCCGGACCGCCGTGCGTCAGCACGTAGATCATGTCGAAGTGCTGCAGGTTCCAGATGACCTCCAGCAGCACGACGATGCCGAGGACCCCGCGCAGGTGCGGCAGCGTCACGTGCCAGAACCGGTTGACGCTCCCGGCGCCGTCGAGCGCGGCGGCCTCGTGCAGCGCCTCGGGCACGGTCTGCAGCCCGGCGAGCAGCATCACCATGATCCACGGGAAGCTCGCCCAGGTCTTCGCCACGATGACGGCGGCCATCGCGGTGCCGGGGCTGCCGAGCCAGACGATCGGCTCGTCGATCAGGTGCGTGCTCGTGAGGATCCCGTTGAGCAGGCCGTAGTTGGCGTTGAAGATCCAGAGCCAGACGAACGACACGACGACGCCGGGGATCACCCACGGCAGCAGGAACAGCCCGCGCAGCACCGCCCGGCCTCTGAGTCGCGTGTTGAGCGCCAGGGCGAGGGCCATGCCGATGACGACCGGCGCCACGGTCGCGCCGGCGGTGAAGACGAGCGTGTTGCGCAGCGTCGGCCAGAACTGCCGGCCGAGCACCTCGGTGAAGTTGGCCAGGCCGGCGAACGAGCGCCCCGGCAGCACCAGGCTCTGGTCGAACAGGCTCGTGGTCAGTGAACCGACCAGCGGGTACAGCACCACGGCGCTCAGCAACGCCAGCGCGGGGAGGGTCAGCAGGAACCCGAACGTCCGGTCCTTCATGTCATCACGCTCGGGTGGTCGTCATCCAGGTCGATCAGCTCCGGGTCGAGCTGGGCGGCGAGCTCCACGCCCAGCTGCCACTCGACGTGGTCGCGCGCGGCCCGCTCGGCGCCGTCGGGGTCCCGCCGCCGCAGCGCGCCGAGGATCGCCTCGTGCTCGGTGATGACCTGCCCCCAGGCCGGCTCGACGCGGACGCCGACGCGGTAGTGCTGCACCCGCAGCAGGGCCAGGTCGGTCAGCTCGCGGAGCGTCGCGTAGCGGGTGGCGGTCGCGATGCCGGTGTGGAACTGCCGGTTGAGCCCCGACATCGGGGTGAGCTTGCCCCGCTGGTGCTGGAACTGCATCTGCGCGTGCAGCTCCTCCAGCTCCTCCAGCTCGGCATCGGTGATGACCGCGGCCGCGACCCGGGCGCTGAGCCCTTCGAGCGCGCCACGGGCCAGGTAGACGCCGCGCATCTCGCGCAGCGACAGGGGCGCCACGTGCGCGCCGGCGTGCGGGTTGGGCTGCACCACGAGCCCCTGGCCGGTGAGCCGCTGGATCGCCTCCCGCAGCGGGATCTTGCTGATGCCGAACTGCCGCGACAGCGCGTCGATGTTGACCCGCTCGCCGGGGCGCAGCTCACCGCTGAGGATCGCGTCGCGCAGCCGCTCGTACACGAGGTCCGCCTTGGTCTGGAACCCACCGAGCGGCCTGTCGAACGCGTCTGCCATGTCAGGCATCTCCCCTGCTCAGCGTCGACCGTATACGATCGACCATCTACTGCCGAGGAGTGTTGCACGCCACCCGAGCGGCTTTCAAGAGGCTTCAGGGCAGAGAAAAACCCCCACCGGCGGTGGGGGCTGGGTGTTCCGCAAGCAATGCCACAACGTACCGGCGAGTATCTATTGACTGAAGGCGACGAACTGAATACGTTGCGTCATGCCTATCGGGTTTCTCCTGGAATCCAAGGCAGGAAGGCCCGAGGAGCACACCTCGGGCCTTCCTTCTGGCATCTCTTCTGGCATCCCTTCCGACATCTCGGATCAGATGATGTGAATGCGCTCGATCTCGCCATTGGCATGCTGGACCCGCAGCACTCCTTCATTGCGGTCCATGATCTCCTGCACGATGGCGTAGATCTGCAGCGCCCGGTTGATCGTGTCGGTCTTGCTGTACCGCTCAGTGGAGCTGATCTGCTCCAGCGCCTTCATGGCCTGCTGGTTGAGGTTCACCGTCACTCGCGTGAGCCCATTGCCGCCGCCGGCGCCCACCGGGTCACCCGGCCCCGGTATGTCGACGTCGTCATTGACGGCGGTCCGATGGTCTAGCGTGTCGGTTCTGCTCATAACTTCGCTCCTCCTGGTGAGCGTCGCCCCTGCCACTACGTTCGGTGATCGGCCACAGCCGATGCAGTCATGGTATACCCAAAGTATGCCTCTGGATACGATTAACTGCTGCATCAGTGCTGCAACACGCGGATCATGGCACGCGTGAGCGCGGATCGCTAGAGGTCAGGCCCAAGATCTCGGCGAAGCTGTTCGCTTCCGAACGCTTCCATGGTAAGCAAGTCACATAAAGATGCACCTTACGTACATCAAACTGATGCCTCAAGCGCTCAACTTTGCTGCATTAAAGTCTGGCGCACACTCGCCCTCATCACTTACCGTAACATCCGTCGGTTCCTATTCAGGGGTACGAGGACGGAGCGCATGCGGAGAAAGCGAGTGCCTGAACAGCAGCATCTGGACTTGACCGAGTCCGAGGACCGCGACGGGGAGCCGTCCACAGAAAGTTACGTTCTGCAATCGCGCCACTACGAGGTGGCCGGGGCGCCGAAGCTCGACCTCGCCGCCGAGACGCCCGGCCCCGATGCGGTCGTCAGGCACACGGGCGAGACGGTCCGCACCTCCTTCGCACTCACCATCTGGAGGCACCTGAGCTTCCGCTTCAACCACCATCAGACGGGAGCATCGACGGGCGCGGGTGAATTCGTGGTCGCCTGCGTCACCGTGCTCGGCACCGCGGCCGTCATCGTCGTCGCATCCGACTGGCGCCAAGCGCTGATCGCGGTCGCCACGGCGGTGCCCCTCGCCTTCCTGCTGATCCGCCGCCGCTCGAACTGACCCGAACCGACAGAACCGGAGGAGGAGCCGATCATGGCCGCAATGGAGTTCGACCTCAACGAGGTCCAGCTGGAGCTGCTCACCCAGTCGGGCCCGTTGGACCTCAACATGGACGTCATCCACCACGCACGCCAGCTGAACACCCTGACCTCGCAGATCCTGACCCAGCGCGACCGCGACGAGTTCGAAGACGTGAACATGCTCGTGCACGAAGCGGGCCGGCTCTACCAGAGCCTGCTGCGCGTCGCGGCGCGTCAGGCAGCGATCGACGAGCTCAAGGCGCACCGGCGGTCGATGCTCCACGCGCAGCACGTGGACCTGTCCACGGACGTCCCCACCGCGGCGGCGCACGTCGGGCAGAACCGGATCATCGGGCCGAGCCGGGTCGAGCGCGGCCTGCACCGCTTCGGGTTCCACCCCCGCGAGCCCGAGATCTCCCTGGTCGCCTGAGCACGTCCGCTTCCGGCTCCACGGCGGCATGCGAAGCGCCCCCACCTGGACAGGTGGGGGCGCTTCGACGTTGCCAGAGCCGCCTAACGGAATCGAACCGTTGACCTATTCATTACGAGTGAATCGCTCTGCCGACTGAGCTAAGGCGGCAACGATGACCAAGTGTACGGCACGCCCAGGGGGAGCGCGCGAGGGGTTATCCGAGTAACGTCCGGCGCGTGATCCCTGACGATCTGCCGGCCGCCCCCGGCGAGCTCACGGCACAGCCCGGCGACCCCATCCTGCCGATGCCCGAGACCGGGGCGCCGGTCGCGCGGGTCGGTGACCGACCCGGCGCGCTGGACCCCGACCAGATGGGGTTCACCCCGCGGCGGGCCGTGCCGTGGCTGAGCCCGGTGCTGCTCAGCGGCACCGCGGTGCGGGTGGTGCTGGCCGACCTGTTCGGGGCGTACCTGGACAAGCGGGAGCTGCAGGACTCGATGCCGGACCGGATCATGCGGGAGGCGCCCGGGTACACCGGCTTCCTGAGCGCCGAGGACGCCGACGACATCCCCGACGGGGAGCTGTGGGTCGACTACTGCGCCGACACCGGCGACGGGTTCAACGCCACCTACTCCGTGGCCTACCTGCTGGCGCAGCAGTCGCTGACGGTCGAGGGGCACGAGCTGCCCCGCGGTGAGGTGCTCGTCCTCGGTGGCGACCAGGTCTACCCGACGGCGAGCGGCCAGCAGTACGAGGACCGCTTCAAGGGCCCGTTCCGCGCCGCGTTCCCCGACCCGCCCGCGGAGGGCCCCCGCCCCCGCATGTACGCGGTGCCCGGCAACCACGACTGGTACGACGGCCTGACCGCGTTCCTCCGCCTGTTCGTCCGCGGCGGCGAGGGCAAGATCGGCGGCTGGCAGACCCGCCAGTCGCGGTCGTACTTCGCGATCCAGCTGCCCAACCGGTGGTGGATCCTCGGCACGGACGTGCAGGCCGGCGCGTACATCGACGACCCGCAGCTGCGGTACTTCAACCGCGTCGCGGCCCGCCTCGGCCCCGGCGACAAGGTGATCATCTGCCCACCGGCGCCGAGCTGGGTGGAGGCGCAGGAGGACCGCAAGGCGTACGACAGCCTCGACTACTTCGTGCGGACCGTCATCGCCCCGACCGGCGCCGACGTGAAGCTGATGCTCTCCGGTGATCTGCATCACTACGCCCGGTACGAGGGCACCGACCGCCAGCTGATCACCTGCGGCGGCGGGGGCGCGTACCTGTACCCGACGCACGAGCTGCCGCCGCGGATCGAGGTGCCGCCCCGGCGCTCGCTGGTGCGCAACGCGAGCCCTTCGCAGTGGTTCGACTTCAAGGCGGCGTACCCGAGCAAGGCCCGGTCACGGGCCCTCTCCCTCGGCGTCTTCTGGCGCGTGCCGTGGCGCAACCCCATGTTCCTCGGGCTGCTCGGCGTGCTGCAGACCCTGACGATGCTCGCCTTCGTCAACGCCGCCGACCGCGTCATCTCCGGCACCGAGCAGCGGCTCGTCACCATCCCCGCGTTCCTGATGGTGATGATCGACGTGCTCAGCGGCTTCTTCCTCGCGATGCCGGGCGTCGCCGGGAAACGCAGACCCCGGCACTGGATTCTCGGCCTGGGGCACGGCGCCGCGTTCGTCGGCATCGCCGTGCTCGGCACGTGGGCGTGGCTCAACCTGCCGTTCGTCGACCAGCCGTGGCCGCTGCCGCTGCTCATCGCGATCGTGCTGTACTTCCCGCTGTCGTGCGTCGCGGCCGGTGAGCTCTTCGCGTTGTACCTGCTGATCGCCTCGAAGTTCGGCGTGAACGTCAACGAGCTGTTCGCCGGCCAGGGCATCACCGGCTACAAGGGCTTCCTCCGGATGCGGTTCGGCGCCGACGGCACCCTCACGATCTACCCCATCGGGGTGGACCGCACCGCCCGCCGCTGGAACGCGCAGCCGACCGGCTCCTGGTTCGCCCCGCGCAAGCCGATGGCCCTGCGCCTGATGGAGCCCCCGATCGAGCTGTCCTAGCCGGACCTCACGGAGCCCCCGATCGAGCCGTCCTGGCCGGACCTCACGGAGCCCTCGATCGAGCCGTCCTGGCCGGACCTCACGGAGCCCGCGATCGAGCCGTCCTGGACGGCCTCATGGAGCGCCCGATCGAGCTGTCCTAGCCGCCGAGGTACGCCAGCAGCCCCACCTCGGGCGCGAGCGCACCGGGCTGCCCGAGTGCGCGGAACTCCTCGGCGACGGCGGCCCGGTCCAGCACGCCGCTGCGGGCCGCCTGGTACCGCACGATCGAATACAGGAACACGTCGAGGTTGTCGAACTGGGTGTGCCCCTCGATGACCTGCTCCTCGTGAAACCAGACGGCGATCCTGCCGTTGGTCAGCATCACGTACAGGTTGCCGCCGCCGTCCGACGCGATCGACCACACGTCGTCGTCGGTGAGCCGGGTCGCGTAGTCCGAGTCGAGGATCTCGCACTCGTTCCCGGCGAAGTCGAACCCGTACGAATACCCGGACACGTCGACGACCCACGGCAGCGTCCCGGACCGCACCCGCCGGTCGAACGCCGCGAGCGCCACGGCCGCCTCCCGCGGGAGCCGCGCCAGGAACGGCTCCACCGGCCGGGTGTCCGCCGGTACCTCGACCGGCGGCCGGTCCGGGAACCAGCGGACCAGGTCGCCCTCGAACCCGTCGTCGCCGTATCCGGAGAGCTGCTCGACCGTGGTTGGCATGCGGCGATCGTAATGCCGCTACAACGCGACCCTGGTGGTCGGTGCCGCACCCCCGGCGGGCCCGGCCCCGGGCTCGCTGTAGCGCAGCTCCTCCAGGTCGGGCGCCCGGCGCGCCATCAGCTCGCGCGCTCTGGCGAACGCGTCCGCGGCCGGCCGCAGCACCCGCGCCGCGATCCTCGCCGCCGCCTCCAGCACGTCCGCCGCCAGTGGCTCCTCCCTCGGTGCAGCCGGATCGGCCTGCCGCAGCGTGACGGCCTCCGCGGAGCTCACGACCCGGGCGATCGCCTCGGCGAGCTCGCCCCGCAGCGCGTCGCACCAGTCGGCGAGCGCCTCGGCGTACGTGGCCGTGGCGCGCAGCCTGCCGGTGATGGTGCCCGGGTCGCCGCCGTCGCCGATGTGCGAGGCGAGCGCCCCCCACCGCACCGCGAACGCCTCTGCTCCCGTCCCCTCCCATACCCCGGCCAGGTCCACGGTGAGCTTGCCCTGCCGCCGCGCGAACCGGTCGGCGTCGGCCCGCAGCTGCGCCCCTGCGACCCGCAGCGGCTCGGCCCTGACCTTGAGCCCGAACTCCAGCACGTCCCCGGGCAGCGCCCCGACCTGCCGCAGCAGCTCCCAGACCGGATCCCCGGCCGGCGCACCCCCGGCGATCAGCACGCTGTCGACCCGGCGCAGCAGGTCACCCCCGACCCCCGCCAACCGCTCAAGCGCGTCCATCATCGCCTCCCCACCCGCCCCGCAGAACGGATGCCTTGGGCGGCACGCGGCCGGCCCCGCCCACGACGTGCAGCGGTCGTGGGTGGACGCGTCGCTCCGGAACATGGGGCGTCCCGGTGCCGGTGGCGGGATCGTCCAGCACCACCACGCCCGCGGCACGGCGAGCCCTCGATCGCGCCGCCGACCGATCCCCGGACGGGCACGGGGTGCCGCGGCCCGGCTGGTCTCCGGACGGGTCGGGCGGGCAGTGCTCCAGAGCATGGGATGTCCCGGTGCTGATGGCGGGGCCGTCCAGCGCCACCGCACCGACGGCACGGCGAGCCCTCGAGCACGCGTCCGACCGATCCCCGGACGGGCGAGAGATGCGTCGACCCTGAGCACCGGGTGTCCCGGTGTCGCCGGCGGGGCCGTCCAGCGCCGTCTTGCCCGTGCCGCGGTGGGCCGTCGGGGTGGTCGGTGAGGCCGGCCGGCCCGCGGTCCGGGTGCCCGGACGGGTCGGAGGTGCGGCGGCCCGGAGCATCAGGTGTCCCGGTGCTGGTGGCGGGCGTCGTGGTCGGCGGCGCGGTAGGAACGGGCGGCCTGGCGGAGCGCTTCGGCCGTCTCGGCGAGGCGGGCGCCGTGGGTCGAGGCCTCCCGGCCACGGGCGGTCAGGGCCGTGGTCAGCGTGCGGTGCAGGGCGCGGCCGAGCTCGCCGGGGCCGCCCGGGGCGTCGCCGCCGAGCGGGCCGGAGCCGGGGTCGATGAGCGCCGTCGTGGTGCTGGTGGCGGCCAGCTCGTCGCCGGTGGCGTCGAGCCGGTCGGCCAGGTCGTCGAGTCGCATGCAGTCCCCCCGCTGGGTCGACGGTGTGCTGGTCAGGCCAGGGACCGGTAGTCGCCGAACGTCTCGGCGTGCAGCTTCTTCCTCGCCCAGGCGGCGGCGTCGGTCGCGGCGGTGACGGCCGCGCGGACCGAGCGGGACACCTCGGCGCCCGTCTGCCCCCGCAGGTGGTCGATCCGCACGTCGCGGATCGTGCCGTCGGCGGTGACCACCACTTCGACCAGGCCGTCGGGCGAGCGCACGCTCACCTCGACGGTCGTGACCGCCTTGTCGAACTCGGCGAGCAGCGCTTCGATGCGGCGGTAACGCTCCACCGCCTCCTCGATCCACGACTCGTCGATCTCGCGCATGTCGGCCCCTCCCCGGAGTGACCGTACGGCACCAGCGAGTGACACGAAACCCCGAACTCAAGCCTGTGGATAACCTCGCGCGTCAGCCCCGCCACAGGGCGAGCATCATCGCCTCGACCGCGATGCGGGGCTTGACGTTGGCCTCGATGGCGACGCGGCACTCCAGGACCGACTCCAGCCGGCGCAGCGTGCTCTCCGGCGCCCACTTCTGCGCGGCGGCCCCGGCGAGCTCGTCGGTGTCGCCGTGCACGGGCTCGACCCCCGCGCCGAAGGTGTGCACCAGCACGTCCCGGTAGAACCCGGCGAGATCCACCAGCGCCCGGTCGAGCGCGTCGCGCTGGGCCCGGGTGGCGCGGGACTTCTGCCGCCGTTCGAGGTCCTTGAGCTGCCCGGCCGACCCGCGGGCCGCCCCGGCGGCGCCCTTGCCCGTGCCGCCGGCGCCGAGCGCGGTCTCCAGCGCCGCCCGCTCGGCCGCGTCGGTTTCCAGTACCGACGCTGCCGCCTCCGCCTCGGCGGCCTCGATCAGTGCCGCGGCCGCGTCGAACGCCGCCCCGATGCCCGTCAGCCGCCGCGGCACGGCGAGCACCGCCTCGCGCCGGGCGCGGGCCTGCGGGTCCCGGGCCAGCCGGCGCGCCCGCCCCACGTGTCCCTGCGCCGCGGCCGCCGCCCACGCCGCGGTCTGCTCGTCCAGCCCGTCCCGCCGCCGCAGCAGCCCGGCGATCGCGTCGGCCGGCGGCTGCCGCAGCGGCACGACCCTGCACCTGGACCGGATCGTGACCGAGATGTCGTCGGGATGGGTGCTGGGCGTGCACAGCAGGAACACGGTCCGCGGCGGCGGCTCCTCGATCGCCTTGAGCAACGCGTTGCCCGCCGCCTCGGTCAGCCGGTCCGCGTCCTCGACCAGCAGCACCTGCCAGCGCCCCTGCGTCGGCGAGCTGGCCGCCCGCAACACGAGCGCCCGCATCTCACCGACCGCGATCGACAGCCCTTCCGGCACCACGAACCGCACGTCGGCGTGCGTGCCACCGAGGGTCGTGTGGCATGCCGTACACACGCCGCAACCGCCATCAGGGCACTGCAACGCCGCGGCGAAGATGCGCGCCGCCACCGACCTGCCCGACCCGGGCGGCCCGGTGAACAGCCACGCATGCGTCATGCCCGCCTCGGGCACGCCCCCTTGGACGATCACCCCCGCGGCCGCGACCGCCCTGCTGAGCGTCGCGACCGCGTCCTCCTGCCCGACCAGCTCCGCGAAGATCGGCGGAGCCGTGCCGACCTCAGACCTCATGCCCACGCCTCCCCCCGACCGCCGGAGCGATCTCCAGCCGACCCACCACATCGCGCGCGATGGCGGCAACGGATGGGCGCGGGCGACCACCCCACACCCGCTCGCCCGCCACCCGACGAGCGTCACCCGCCGGTCGGCCGCCGGCAACACCGCCGCCCGGACGAGCACCGCTCGGCAGGGGGTCGCAGGCAACACCCACCCCCGCAGAGATGCCCGCACCACCGCACCGCTCAGCGGTCCTGGGCGCACTGCCATCCGGGAAGCTGCCGGTCTCTGCGCCTGCGCTGGGCACACCGCCGCCTGGGGGACGTCCGTCACGCATGCCGGCGCGCAGCACACCCGCGCCCAGCAGACGTCGTGCGACGGTGGTGTCAGGGCTCGGGCCCGTGCCCGCCGCCCTCTCCCGGCGCGGCCTGTCACGAAACCCTTGCCAGGCCGATCGGCGCGGCACACCGGCGCACGACGCGCGGCCGCTCCGCCCAGCGGTCCTGGGCGCACTGCCGCCCGGGGGACCTCCGTCGGGCATGCCGACACGCAGCACACCGAAGTCGGACACGGTGGCGCCGGGCACATCGGCCTTCAGAGCGCCGACGCTCGGCGCACCGATGGCTAGGGAGTGTTCGCCCTGTCTGCCGACGCGGAGCACACCCGCGCCCGGCAGGCGTTGTGCAGTGGTGGTGTCAGGGCCCGTGCCCGCCGCCCTCTCCCGGCGCGGTCTGTCCTGCAATCCTGACCAGGCCGATCGGCGCGGGACCCCGACGCACGACGCACGACCGCTCCGCCCAGCGGTCCTGGGCGCACCGCCGTCCGGGAACCTGTCGGCCTCTGCGCCCGCGCTCGGCACACCGCCGCCCGTGCCTGCGTGCGGCACGTCGACGTCGGACACGGTGTCGCCGTGCACAGCAGCCTTCAGCGCGCCGACGCCCAGAAAGCCGCCGCCGCCCGCTGGGGGACGGCGATCGTGCAGCACACCGGAGTCTGGGTCGGTGGCGCCGGGCATGGCAGCCTTCAGCGCGGCGGCGGACGGGAGGCAGGCGTCCGATGGACGGCGCAGCTGATCGGTGCTCGGGAGGCCTGCGCCGGCGCCGGCCCGGAGGCCGGCGGGCAACGGGCGGGGCGGGGCGGCGTCGCGGGTCATACCCGGGTCTCCCGGCCTCCGCCGGGGGCGTCCTTGTCCAGGTCGACGGGCGAGAGGTCGGTCAGCTCGTCGCCGGTGAGCATGGTGACGGTGTCGGCGGCGTCCTCGAGGGCTTCCTCGATGGCCTCCTCCAGGTCGAACTCCTCCTCGGCGGGCATCAGGTGCCGGACCCGCTGCAGGACGCCGGCGGCCAGGGCCTCGGGTGGCATGGAGGCGTCGAGGACCAGGTAGCGGCTCGGGTCGGCGGCGGCCAGGTCGAGGAACGCGTAGCGGACCCGCTCGTGGAAGGCGAGCGACTCGCTCTCCAGCCGGTCGGCCTCGCCGCGGCGGCCGGCCCTGGCGAGGCCGATCGAGGGCTCCAGGTCGAGCAGGACTACCAGATCGGGCTTGAGGCCACCGGTCGCCCACTTCGACAGCCAGGAGACCTCGTCGACGGGGAGGGTGCGGCCGGCCCCCTGGTAGGCCAGGGACGAGTCGACGTAGCGGTCGCTGACGACGACGGCGCCGCGGGTGAGCGCGGGGCGCACGACGGAGGCGACGTGGTGGGCGCGGTCGGCGGCGTAGAGCAGGGCCTCCGCGCGGGGCGTGACGACCTCGCCGGTGACCTCCGGCGGGTCGAGCACGAGGCTGCGGATCCGGGCGCCGAGCGCGGTGGCGCCCGGCTCGCGGGTGACGACCACGTCGCGGCCGAGCTTCCGCAGCGCCTCGGCGAGGTGCTTGACCTGGGTGGACTTGCCGGCGCCCTCGCCGCCCTCGAAGACGATGAAGAGCCCGCTGGCGGCCTTCGGCTCGTCGGGGCTGAGCGGGCGGCCGCGGATCGAGCCGAGGACGTCGGCCAGGAGCGGCACGCCCTTCTTGTCGTCCATCTGGCGCAGCGCCACGATGCCGGCCATGACGCCCAGGACGCCGGCGACGGCGAGCAGCGGCCGGGTGCTGGAGATCTCCACGGACGTGAAGCCGAGGCTGAGGTGGCGCGACCCGCCGGCGCCGACGATGACGCTGGACAGCGAGATGGTGAGCATGAGCACGACGCGGGTGCCGGTCTGCACGAAGGCGAACGCCCGGCCGCGCATGTCGTCGGACACCTCGCTGCCGAGCAGCGTGGTGCCGGACAGGAACGCCATGCCCGCGCCGACACCGACGAGCAGCGCGCCGCCGACGGCGACCGCGAGGTGGGTGGCGAGAGCCAGGATGAGCACGGAGCCGGCGGCCAGGATGATCGACAGGCCGAACCAGCGGCGCCGGGACAGCACGCCGACGATCCGCGGGCCGGCCGCGATGCCGATCCCGAGACCGAGGAAGAGCGTGGCGAAGAGCAGGGCGAAGGCGGCGTCGCCGGCGCTGAGCGACACGGCATAGAACTTCGCGGTGCCGACGACCACGCCGCCGCCGGCGAAGGCGCCGAAGATGCCCAGCACCAGGCCGCGGACCAGCGGGGTGCGCCGGACGAACGCCCAGCCCTGCACGAACTCCTTGAGCAGCCCCGGCTTGTGCTCGACGGCCGCGGTCCGCCGGCCGCTGATCTCCTTGATGCCGAAGAACACGGTGACGGCGGTGGCCAGGAACGTCAGCGAGTTGAACCACAGCGCGACGTCGCTCGGCTCGGCGCCCCTCGGGCGGCCCTCGGCGCCGAACACGAGGACGACGAGCTGCTCCAGGCCGATCAGCACGAGCCCGGCGAGCACGGGCGTGATGCCATAGGTGGTGGCGAGGGTCAGCTGGTTGGCCGTCTCGAGCCGGGCGCGGGGCAGCAGGTTGGGCACCGCCGCTTCCTTCGCCGGGGTCCAGATCATCGCGGTGGTCTCGATGATGAACGTGGCGACCGCGGTCCAGCCGATCACCAGCGCGGGGTCGTCGAGGATCAGCGCGGACGCCGGGATCGAGGCGAAGAACAGGAAGCGGACCAGGTCGCAGGCGACCATCGTGAGCCGCCGGTCGAACCGGTCGGCGAAGACGCCCGCCACCGGTCCGAGGATCAGCGCGGGCAGGAGGCGCACGGCGATGACCGAGCCGAACGCCGCACCCTGGGCCGCCGAGTTGGACACCTGCGAGGCGGCGAACGTCGCCGCGGCGAGGAGGCCGAGCCAGTCGCCCAGGGACGAGAGCCCCAGGACGGCCCACAACCGGCGGAACGCCCGGATGCGCAGGACCGCCTTGAGCTCCCCGAGGCCGGACAGGTCGCTGCTCGCGATGGCGGCACCTCCTCAACTAGGACGCCTACTGTAACCACGCTACCGGTCCCCAGGTGTCGCCCCGGTGTCGGCCGACGCGCGGACGCGAGGTTCTTTCATATTCATCGTCGACTCGGTACGGTGAGTCGTGACCAGCTCACGTGCCGCCCAGCGGGCCCGCTACGACCGGGCGACCGCGGATCTCGACCCGCCGTTCGCGATCGTCGACCTTGACGCGTTCGACGCCAACAGCGCCGCGATGCTCGGCCGCGCCGCCGGCAAGCCGCTGCGGATGCCCAGCAAGTCGGTGCGGGTCCGCGCCCTGATGGACCGGGCGCTCGCCCAGCCTGGCTGGCAGGGCGTCATGGCGTTCACGCTGCCGGAGGCCATCTGGCTGGCGGAGCAGGGTACGTCCGGGGACATCCTGGTGGCGTACCCGACGGCGGACCGCGCCGCGCTGCACCGGCTCGCCACCGACGAGAAGCTCGCCGCGACCGTCACGGTCATGGTCGACAGCACCGCCCAGCTCGACCTGGTCGACTCGGTCATCCCGGCCGGCGAGCGGGCCGGCGCCGTGCGCGTGTGCATCGACCTGGACGCCTCCTGGCGGCCGATGAGCAGCGTGCACATCGGGGTGCGCCGCTCCCCGGTCCACAGCGCCCGCCAGGCCGGCGAGCTCGCCGCCGCGATCGCCGGCCGGGCGGGATTCAGGCTGGTGGGGCTCATGTCGTACGAGGCGCAGATCGCCGGCCTCGGCGACGCCCCACCCGGACGGCCCGTGCGCGGGGCGCTGATCCGCATGATCCAGTCGCGCTCGTTCCCGGAGCTGCTCGCCCGGCGGGCCGCGGTCGTCGCCGAGGTGCGGCGCCACGCCGACCTCGAGTTCGTCAACGGTGGCGGCACCGGCAGCGTCCAGGCCACCGCGCAGGACCCCTCGGTCACCGAGGTCGCCGCCGGATCCGGCCTGTTCGGACCGTGGCTGTTCGACTCGTACCGCCGCTGGCGCCCCCAACCGGCGGCGTTCTTCGCCATGTCGGTCGTGCGCAGGCCGAACCAGCAGGTCGCGACCGTGCTCGGCGGCGGCTGGATCGCCTCCGGGGAGACCTCGCCGGCCCGCCAGCCGCAGCCGTGGCTGCCGGAGGGCCTCAAGCTGATCGGCACCGAGGGCGCCGGCGAGGTGCAGACCCCGCTCATCGGCCCCGGCGCGGCCGGCCTGCGCCTCGGCGAGCGCGTCTACTTCCGCCACGCCAAGGCCGGCGAGCTGTGCGAGCACGTCAACGAGGTGCACCTCGTCTCCGGCGACACGATCGTGGACACCGTGCCGACGTACCGGGGAGAAGGCAAAGTGTTCCTGTGAGCGGCCAGGTGAGCGGCTCGGGCCGCTCACCGGAATGACAGGGTTGGCTCAGGCCGGCGCCGGAGCGCAGCGGAGGTGACGGCATGAGCGGCCAGCGGAGCGGCTCGGGCCGCTCACCGGACTTACAGGGTTGGCTCAGGCCGGCGCCGGAGCGCAGCGGAGGTGACGGCATGAGCGGCCAGCGAAGCGGCTCGGGCCGCTCACGGGTGTTGCAGGGTTTGGTTCAGGCCGGCGCCGGAGCGCAGCGGAGGTGACGGTGTGAACCAGCGGAACGCCGGAGCCGTGCGGTGGCGGGCGGCGATGGAGCGGGCGCTCTACGGCGACGGCGGGTTCTTCCGCGCAGAAGCCGGTCCGGCCGCGCACTTCAGGACCAGCGCGCACGCGTCGCCGCTCTTCGCCGGGGCGATCGCCACGCTGCTGGAGCGCGTCGACGAGGCCCTCGATCATCCGGCCCGGCTCGACCTCGTCGACGTCGGCGCCGGCCGCGGCGAGCTGCTGCGCGGCATCCTCGCCGCCCTGCCGCCCGCGGTCGCCGCCCGGGTCGCGGCCGTCGGCGTCGAGGTCGCACCCCGCCCCGAGGACCTGCCCCCCACGATCGGGTGGACTTCCGCGATCCCCTCCGGCATCACCGGCCTTCTGGTGGCGACCGAATGGCTCGACAACATCCCCGTCGAGGTCGTGGAGCTCGATTCGACGTTGCGGCCACGGTACTGGCGCAGCACGCCCGACGGCACCCTGACGCTCGACGAGTCGCCGCTGGAACCCGGTGACGCCCGATGGCTGGCCGACTGGTGGCCCCTCGCAGGGTTACCGGAGGGTGCCCGCGCCGAGGTGGGCGCCCCGCGCGACGAGGCCTGGGCGGCGGCCACGGCCAGCGTGGCGCGCGGGATGGCGCTCGCCGTCGACTACGGGCACCTCGCCGGGGACCGCCCGCTGTTCGGCACGCTCACCGGCTTCCGGGACGGTCGGGAGACCGCACCCGTGCCCGACGGGTCGTGTGATCTGACGATCGCGGTGGCGTTGGACTCGCTGGGCGTACACCACCTGCTGACGACACAGCGAGAGGCGTTGCGCCTGCTCGGGGTGGACGGCCGGCGCCCGCCGCTGGCGCTCGCCTCGACCGACCCGGCCGGCTACGTGCGGGCCCTGGCACGGGCCGGGCAGGCGGCCGAGCTGACCGACCCCGCCGGCCTCGGCGGCCATCATTGGGTCATGTACTGGGTATGAACATCGGTCATACCGGGGGTACGCTAGAGACATGACGGCCAAGGTGACGTTGTCGTTCTCCGACCAGACCATCGCCGACGCCCGGCACTGGGCCGAGCGCGACGGCGTGTCGCTCAGCGCGTGGATCGACCGGGCCGCGCAGGAGCGCGCGCTGCGTGAGATCTTCACCGCGCACGCCGAGGCGGTGCGCCGCGCCAAGCCCGACCTGGAGCGGGCCGCGCTCGCCGACGAGGAAGAGATCGCCATGGTCGACGCGGAGCTGTTCAGCGGGCGCCGTGCGGCGCGGTGAGGTCTGGCTGATCAAGGGCGCCCGCGAGCGCCTCGGTCTGATCATCAGCTCCGACGTCTTCAACGGCACCGACGTGCCCGTCGTCATCGTCGCCGAGGTCACCGACCAGGAGGAGCTGCGCGACTCGCCGCTCGCCGTCGAGCTCGACGACCTGGTCGTCATGCCCGACCGGATCTCCTCGCCGCTGAAGCGCTGGTTCGTCGAGCGGGTCGCCGTGGCCGACACCGCCACGATGCACAACGTCTCGCGCGCGCTGCGGATCCTGCAGGACCTGTAGGGGCTTTAGGGTTACAGCATGACCTCCGAGTTGACGGTCGGCACCGGGGCGGGCCTCGACACCGCCGACATGGTGCTCAACATCGGCCCGCAGCACCCCTCCACCCACGGCGTGCTGCGCCTGAAGCTCGTCCTGGACGGCGAGCGGGTCCTGAGCGCCGAGCCGATCATCGGCTACATGCACCGCGGCGCGGAGAAGCTCTTCGAGGTCCGCGACTACCGGCAGATCATCATGCTGGCCAACCGGCACGACTGGCTGTCGGCGTTCTGCAACGAGCTCGGCGTCGCCCTCGCCGTCGAGCGCCTCATGGGCATCGAGGTCCCCGAGCGCGCCACCTGGCTGCGCACCGCCCTCGCCGAGCTCAACCGGGTCCTCAACCACCTGATGTTCCTTGGCTCCTACCCGCTGGAGATCGGAGCGATCACGCCGGTCTTCTACGCCTTCCGCGAGCGCGAGACCATCCAGACCGTGCTCGAGGAGGCGTGCGGCGGGCGGATGCACTACATGTACAACCGCGTCGGCGGCCTCAAGGAGGAGGTCCCGGCCGGCTGGACCACCCGCGCCCGCGCCGCGATCGACCAGGTCCGCCGCCGCATGCCCGACCTGGACAACCTGATCCGCCGCAACGAGATCTTCCTCGCCCGCACCGTCGGCGTCGGCGTCCTGTCCGCCGCGGACGCCGCCGCGTATGGCGCCTCCGGCCCGGTCGCCCGCGCCTCCGGCCTGGACTTCGACCTGCGCCGCGACGAGCCGTACCTGGCCTACGGCGCCCTGGACGTCCCCGTCGTGACCCGCACCACCGGCGACTGCCACGCCCGCTTCGAGGTGCTCCTGGACCAGGTGTACGCCTCGCTGGACCTCGCGCAGGCGTGCCTCGACGAGGTCGACAAGCTCACCGGCCCCGTCAACGTCCGCCTGCCGAAGGTCGTGAAGGCGCCGGAGGGCCACACCTACGCCTGGACCGAGAACCCGCTCGGCATCAACGGCTACTACCTGGTCTCCCGCGGCGAGAAGACCCCGTGGCGCCTGAAGCTGCGCACCGCGTCCTACTCCAACGTCCAGGCCCTGTCGAAGCTCCTGCCGGGCACCCTGGTCCCCGACCTGATCGCCATCCTCGGCTCGATGTTCTTCGTCGTCGGCGACGTCGACAAGTAGCGGACCTATTCGCTCGTAATGAATAGGTCTTGACAACTGATGACAAGCCGTGACCGAGGACGCGACAGTAGCTGGTCATCGGCTCCAATTGCTGGCTGTCGCTCGTGGTAGTGACGAAACCTTACTCACTGGTTGTCCAGGCGCGGAGGGCAGCGGTCGCGGCGATCGTGTTCGAGTGCTGCGGCCCGAGCACCCGCTCCTCGGTCCCGGCGGGTACCCACATGACCAGGTCGACGGTCTGCTGTCGGATGGCGTGGTGGGCGAACCACGCCGCGAGCTGAGTCTTGCCGACCCCGCCACCACCGGCAAGGACATCCGCCGCTGCGGCGGCCGTGCTGGTCGAGTGCTGGGTGACCACGACGTCGGCACCGTCGGTGGGCGGTGCGGATCTGCGCACGCACCCCCCTCACGCGGCTGAAACGCCGACGCAAGCGCTGGCGGGCGACCGATCTGCGCCGGCCATACCACCGGCGAGGCCGGGCTTGCGTGGTAGTGCTCGTGGCGTTCGTTTCTCCGGTACCCCGCCGCCTCCGGTCCGCCGCCGCGGGTCAGCGCCAGCGGTCGTCGTCGCCTTCGAAGTCGACGATCTGGCGGGCGGGGCGGGGGCGGGAGTCGTCGCGGGAGCCGTTCCAGCCGTAGTCATCGTCGTCGTCGTGGCGGGCGCGGCGGGAGACGCGCTCGTCGTCGCGGGCGGGGCCGGGGTCCTGCCAGCGGGAGGCCGGGGACGCCGGGAGGGCGGCCTGGGTGGCGCCGATGGCGGGGCGGCGGACCTCCGACCAGCGGGTGGTGCCGGTGTCGTCGCGGCGGGCTTCCTCGTAGCTGGACTCGGACCACTGGACGTCGGCGCCGTGCTGGCGTTCGCGCTCGCGGCGGGCCTCGGACCTGCGGGGGCTCTCGCGGCGGGGCTCGTCGTCGGCGGAGTCGGGCACGTACTCCTCGTGGCGCACGGACGCCCACCGGTCCTCGATCCGGACGTGGGTGCCGGTCTCGTCGGCGTGGACCGCGGCGCGGCGCTCGCCGACGCGGAGCTCCCGGCCGCCGTGCTCGTCGCTGTGCACCGACGCCCACCGGTCCGTCGTGCGGACCCCGGTCACGCTGCCGGCGTCGTCGTCCGGGTCGTACGCGCGGCGGCGCCCACCGGAGCGCACCACCTCACCGGAGTCGTCGGCGCGCGCCATCCGGTCGCGCAGGAGCTGCTCGGTCCAGGACGGCTCGCGGGGTTCCTCGCGCGGGGTCTCGGTGCGCTCGATCCACTCCGAGCGCTCGCTCCGCTCGGTCCACTCGGAGCGCTCCGACCGCTCGGTGCGCTCGGAACGGCTGACGCGCTCGGCGCCCCAGCCCCGGTCGGCACGGTCGGGCTGGTCGTCCCGGTTTCCGCGGTCGGTGTGCTCACCACGCCCGCCGCGGTCGGCGTGGTGACCCCGGCTCCGGTCGGAGTCCCAGTCACGGTCCCGGTCCCGGTCACGGTCTGCGTCGGACCACTCGCCGCGCCTGCCGCGGCCCTCGCCGCCGCCGTCCCAGTCACCGCGCCCGCCACGATCGGCCCGGCCCGCGCGGCCGGCCGCCTCGCCACGCTCCGACCACTCGCCACGGCCCGCGCGATCGCCCCGGCCAGGGTCGCCGTCGCGGGAGGACCACTCGCCGCGGTGATCGGCCCGGTGACCGGCCCGGTCCGGGCGGTCCGCGCGGTCGTCGTCGCCGTCGCGCGAAGCCCACTCGCCACGGCCGCCGTCGCCGTCGCGGGATGAACGGCCCGCGTCGCCGTCGCGGGGGGACCAGTCGCCGTGGCTCGCGCGGCCGCGGTCGGGTGCGCCCGACCGCCCGCCACGCTCGGGTGCCTCGCTCCAGTGCCCGGTGCCGTCCACGACCCGGCCGGTCTCGTGCCAGTCTGCGTCGCGGTCGGAGACCCGCTCAGAAACGCGCTCCGACACCGGGCGGCGCTGCTGCGGGATCTCGACGGGGCGGGCGCCGTACACGGTGCCGTCGCGCCGCTGGTCGGTCGGGTCGACGACCATCGTCTTGGTGGTGACCTGCACGGTCTCGGTGTGCCGGAGCACGCCCTGCGGGACCGCGGCGGAGCCGACCGGCTGCGGGCCGCCGTGCTGCGCGGCCGCCGCCTGCTGCGCGGCCGCCGCCTGCTGCGCGGCGCGCGTCGCACGCTCCAGCTGGCCGCGCATCATGTCGACCTGGTTGCGCAGCGCGTCGACGGTCTCGTGCAGCACGCCGATGCGCTCGACGAGCTGACCGTGCGTGGCGCGCGCCGCGTGGGTGATGTCGCCGCGGATCTCGTCGCGGAGCGTGTCCATCTCCTCGAAGACCGCTTCCTCGACCTCGCTGCGCACGTTGTCGTTGTCGGGGCGCAGCGCGATCGACAGGCCGATGAGCACGACGACGCCGACGGCGAGCACCGCGGCGAGCTGCAGGACGAACCCGCTGCCGACCAGCAGTAACAGTGCCGCCAGCGGAGCCAGGCCGACGCCGGCCCAGAAGAGGATCTGGAGCAGCTTCGCGCTCGGCCGTCCTCCGGTGGTCTCCGCGGCTGGCATGAGCAGAGACCTTACCTACTCTTCAGGGCAAGCGAAATGCCCGCCCTGGAAGGCCAGGACGGGCATCCGCCAACTACCGTGCGTATCGGAGGAGCTAGCCGAGCGAGCCGTCCGAGGAGAAGACGAGCGCGATCGTGGCCGTGCCCTTCTTCAGCGCGTCGAGGCTCTGCGGGCCGCCCGCGTCGAGGCTGACGAACTTGCCGAACTGGATGCTGTACGTCTTCTCCAGCCCGGGCTGGCAGAACGGCCGCTGCGGGCACTCGGCCGGACCGCCAAGGACGGTGTCCTTGCCGGAGCACTTGGCGGCGAAGTCGCTGAGCGTCTTCACCCCGTTCTTGTCGGCGAACGCGGTGGTGACCGCGAACGCGTTCTGGTCGGCCGCCTTCGACGCCTTGCCGAAGGACAGGCCGGCCTTGCCGCCGATCTCCTTGAGCGCGGTGACGGTCTTGTCGACGTCACCCGAGGCCAGCGTCTTGGCGTCCTTGCCGTTGACCTGCCCGTTGATGAACTCGGTCAGCGTGCCGGCGTACTCCGGGATGACCTGGATGTCGCCCTTGGTCAGCTGGCCGTAGTAGACCTCGCGCTTGCCGATGGTCTGGACGGTCGCGTCGTAACCGGCGGCGTCGAGGACGATCTCGTAGAGCGCGCCGAGCGTGGCGCTCTCCGCGAAGTCGGCGGCGCCGATCTTGATCGCCCCGCCCTTGCCCTTCTCGATGCCGGTGGTGAGGTTCTCGGCCTTGGCGAAGTCCTCCGCCGCGACCTTGGACGTCTTGCGGTCCACGACGACCGCCTTGTTGAGCTGGATCAGCTTCTCCGTGGTGAGCGCGTCGGAGACCTTGTCCAGCGCCGCGACGAGGGCCGGGTCGGCGGCCTTCGTGTTGATCGCGGCGATGATGTTGTCCGCCGTCTGCAGTTGCTTGTCGTCGGTGAGGACGACGAGCTTGTCCCCGGCGACAGGGGCACAGCCGGCCCCGCTCACACTCGCCGGCGCCTTGGTGCCCGAGGAGCCCTCCTCGCCGCAGGCCGCGAGGCCCACGGTGGCGAGGCCCAGCAGGACCCCGAGCGTGGCGCGCATGGCAGTTCGCAAAATGGCCCGCCTTCCGTGTCCCGGCGCGATCACTGTGACCGGCCGCGTGTCCGACGGACGGCGCTATCGGCTTGAAGCCCGCCCGCTGCTAAATAGGCAACTCTGGCTATGGGAAATCGGCAACCGCATGCAGGCACGGTTTCGTAACGACCCGTCACTGCGGTGCCGGAGGCCGCGGCGCGACCGGCGCTGCGCCCCTGGTGACAGGTACCCCGGACGGGTCACGCCCTACCCGCGGCCTGCCGCAGCACCTTGGGTGTGACCTTGCGCTCCACCAGGGCCATCAGCCCGTCGATCAGCAGCGCGAGCAGGGCCACGAGGACCGCGCCGGCGAGGATCTGGGCGTCGCCGCGACCCGGGCCGAGACCGAAGCCGGCGGAGATGATGTTGCCGAGGCCGCCGCCGTTGACGAGGGTCGCGAGGGTTGCGGTGGCGACGACCTGGGTGGTCGCGATGCGCAGGCCCGTCGCGAGGTAGGGCACGGCGAGCGGCAGCTCGACCCGCATCAGCATCTGCGCGGATGTCAGGCCCATGCCCCTGCCCGCGTCGCGGACCTCCTCGTCGATCTCGCGCATGCCGGTGTACGCGTTGGCGAGCAGCGGCGGCAGGCAGAACACGGTCAGCGCGACCACCACGGCCGGCTTGCCGATGCCGAGCGGGCTGAGCGACAGGATCGTCAGCAGCGCGATGACGGGCATCGCCTGCGTGATGTTGGACAGGATGACGACCACGCCCGACCCGGCGCCGCGCCGCCCGAGCCAGATCCCGATCGGCCAGGCGACCAGGCTGCCGAAGAGCACCGACAGGAAGGAGATCTCCAGGTGCTCCTGCAGGCGCACCAGTACCCCGTCGGGATTGGTCCAGTTCAGCGGGTCGTTGAACCAGTTGATCATGTCGTTGATGGCGCTCACGCCGTCACCTCCGCTGCGCTCCGGCGCCGGCCTGGGCCAACCTGCGCCCATGATGAGCGGCCCGAGCCGCTCCGCTGGCCGCTCATGCCGTCACCTCCGCTGCGCTCCGGCGCCGACCTGAGCCGAACCTGCAATGCTGATGAGCGGCCCGAGCCGCTCCGCTGGCCGCTCATGCCTTGCTCCTTCTGGTCCACGGCGTGAGGGCCCGGGTCAGGGCGACCAGGAGCAGGTCGAGCACCAGGGCGAGCAGCACGCAGACGAGCGCGGCGGTGGCGATCTGCGCCTTGTAGAAGTTGTTGCGGAAGCCGCTGAGGATCAGCGCGCCGAGGCCGCCCTGCGAGCCGACGGCCGCGCCGACAGTGACCAACGCCACTGTCGAGACCGTCGCGAGCCGCAGCCCGGTCAGGATCGCGGGCAGGGCGAGGGGAAGCTCGACGCGCAGGAGGCGGGCGCCCCGGCCGTAGCCCATCGCGGTGGCGGCTTCGCGCACGTCGCCCGGCACCTGCTGCAGTCCGGTGAGCGAGTTGCGGATGATGACGATCAGCGCGTACATCACCAGCGCCACGACGACCGGAGTGCGTCCCGTGCCCAGGAACGGCGCGAGGAAGGCCAGCAGCGCCAGCGACGGAATCGTGTAAAGCACGCTGGCTGATGTCAGAATCGGCGTGGCGAGCGGGCGCACCCAGTAGGCCAGCACCGCCAGCGGCACCGCGATGGCCACCGCGATCGCGACCGACCACACGGTGATGGCCACGTGATCCAGCAGCGCGTCGCGGATCGTGTCGGCGTTGTCCCGGACATAGCTCCAGGAGAACCAGGGGTTGCCCGCCTCACCGCGAGCCAGGAAGGACATGCGTGGACCGTACCGCGAAGGCCGACGGCGCGCCGATCACGCTCGATCGGCTGGGCAAGACGTATCCGAACAACACCACGGCGGTCGAGGAGCTGAGCCTGGAGATCGCCGGCGGCGACGTGACCGTGCTCATCGGCCCCTCCGGCTGCGGCAAGTCGACCGTGCTCAGGATGGTCAACCGGCTCATCGAGCCGACCCGCGGCCGGGTGCTGGTCGACGGCGAGGACGTGACGCGCGCCGACCCGGTGCGGCTGCGGCGCACGATCGGCTACGTCATCCAGAACGTCGGGCTGTTCCCGCACCAGACGGTCCGCACCAACGTCGGCACCGTGCCGCGGATGCTCGGCTGGGACAAGCAGCGCATCGCCGCTCGCACCGACGAGCTGCTGGAGCTCGTCGGCCTGACGCCGAAGCAGTACGCCTCCCGCTACCCGCACGAGCTGTCGGGCGGCCAGCGGCAGCGGGTCGGGTTCGCCCGGGCGCTCGCCGCGGACCCGGTGGTGCTGCTGATGGACGAGCCGTTCTCCGCCGTCGACCCGATCAACCGCGGGCGGCTGCAGGACGAGTTCCTGCGGCTGCGGCAGAGCGTGCGCAAGACGACGATCGTGGTCACGCACGACCTGCAGGAAGCGATCAAGCTCGGCGACAAGATCGCGGTGCTGTCCGACCGCGGCCACCTGGAGCAGTACGCGACGCCCGCAGAGCTGCTGGCCAACCCCGCGAACGCGTTCGTCGAGCAGTTCATCGGCGAGGACCGCGGGCTGATGCGCCTGTCGGTGACCCCGATCCCCCGCGACCGGCTGCGTTCCCTGGACGGCGCCCCCGGCGACCTGCCGGCGGTGTCCGCGGACGCGACCCTGCGCGTCGCCTTCGGCGCGATGCTGGCGGCGGGCGTCGACGCGGTGGTGGTGCGCGAGGGCGATCAGCCGCTCGGGTTGCTGTCTGCCGCTGATGTACGGGTAGCGCTCGCCGAGGTCGACGCCGTCAAACGGTGACCGGCGGTGGGGAGTTCCCGCCGCCGGCGTGCCGCTCTGTCAGGCCCGCGTCTGCCGCCGCGGGCCGCTTCTCGCCGGCCCCGTTGCCGTTCTGTCAGGGCCGCGTCTGCCACCGCGGGCCGCTTCTCGCCGGCCCTGTTGCCATTCTGTCAGGACCGGCGGCCGGCCATGGTGGCGAGGCCGATGATCCAGCCGACGATGAGCCCGTAGCCGGCGCCACCGGCGGCGGCGGCGACCGCGCCGCCGATCGAGGCGTCAGCCAGCAGGAACGCGGTGATGAGGGCGGCCAGCGCCGCCGCGAACATGTAGGCGGCCCAGCCGGTCAGGATCGCCGAGATGGTGCCGCGCGCGCTGGCGAGCTGCGCGCCGACGAGCAGTGTGATGAACACGGCCGTGAACAGGACCAGCAGGATCGCCTTCAGATCGGCGGCGAGCAGGTCACGCACCGACTGGTCGGTGTCGAAGTTCCACGCGGGCCACGCGAGGGTCTCCAGGAACACGCCACGGTCGCCCTCGTTGACCCAGTCGACGTACCAGGGGCTGCCGAAGATCAGCACCAGGAGGAACGCCACCAGGGTGCCCGCGCTTGACGCGGTGCGGTAGCGCGAACGAGTGATTGCCATGCCCCGGATGAGTCCCGGGAAACACGATTTATAAACAAATACCGATAGTTACTTGGCCGGCGACATGATGTAGTCGATGAACGCGGCGCGGACCAGCGGCTCGGACTCGCCATAGGTGTGGTCGGTGACCTCGCGCCACAGCGCCACGACGTCGTCGATGGTGGCGTCGAGCGAGCCGAGCCAGCCGTCCTGCGTGTCATCGTTGCTGGTCGTGACGTGCTTGAAGAGGTCCCAGAAGAACTTCACGTCGCGACGCTGCCGGGCGAGGGCGAAGGCACGTTCGCGGAGCTCCTCGGTGGGTAGTGCGTCAAGCTCCGCAAGGGTGGCGTCGGTCATGACCACAGCTTAGCGAGACACCCGCCGCCCTGGTCGGTCGCGCTCACGCCCTCCGTCGCCAGCACTACCCGCATCCAGCGCCCCGGCGGCACTCGCCCGGCGTGCCGCAGGCCGCTACCCCGGAGCCGCTACCCCGGATATGTCCGCTTCGCGAACATATCCGAAATTTCGGTTATGTCGGGGAGCGCAGCGAGTCGACATAACCGACCCCGGAGTGGTGCTGGGGACCGGAGCGTGCCGGCATGAGCGGCCCGGCGCGGTTCAGCGGTTGCTGCCCCAGCGCTCCTCGACGCCCCAGTCCTCGTCGGTGCTGCGGGCCGGCAGCTGGCTGGTCCAGCCGCCGGTGCGCGACGCCGACCAGGCGCTGTCCGGCTCGGCCTGGCTCGACCCGTAGCCGGCGGTCGAGGTGCTCGGCGTCCAGACCTGCTCCTCCTCGACGTCGTCCTCCACGGTCCGCGGCCGGCCGAACGTCTCGATCAGGCGGGTCACGACCAGCCCGATGGCGATCGCGCCACCGCCGACGGCGAGCGGAGCGATGTTCCACTGCTCGGCGGCGGAGTACTGGAACAGCAGCGTGATCGCGGCGACCGCGAGGACGGTGCCGAGCACGCCGCCGCGGCGGCCGTAGACGGAGGTGCCGCCGAGCAGGGCCGCGCCGAGGGCGAGGATGGTGAGGGAGAGCCCGGCCGCGGCCATGCCGTTCTGGGTGGTGGTGACCTCGCGCTGGTCGAGCGCGGTCAGCACGCCGGCGAAGGAGGCGAGCAGGGCGGAGCCGGCGATCGCGAAGCCCGCGATGGTGGCGGCGCCGCCACCGCGGCGGCGGGCCGGGTCGGCGACCGGGCGGAAGCGGCCGACCGCGCGGCGGACCGGCCGGATCAGGCCGATGGCACTGCCGGCGACGGCGACGAGCACGACCCCGAGCATCCACCAGAGTGCCTGGTCGTGCGGGTCGTACGCACCGGTGACGACCTTCTCGTCGTTCTGGTCGGCGATCCAGGCCATGAGCGCGACCGCGACGCCGAGGCTGGCCGCCCAGCCGGGCACGTGGAAGCCGACGACCAGCACCGCGATGACCACGCCGACGCCAAGCGCGATGAGGGCGGTGATGCAGGCGGTCATCGCCAGGCCACGGTCGGAGTTGTCGGCGAAGAACAGCGCCGACGCGTACGCGATCGGGCCGAGCGCCAGGTTGGCGGCGCCGGCACGCAGGGTGAGCCCCATCGCGATGCCGACGAGCCCGAGCTCGGCGCCGGCCAGCAGCAGCGACTCGAGCTCGGTGCCGCGCAGGGCCTCCGGTCGGGCGTCGCGCAGCAGGTACAGCAGCGACACCGCGGCGAGGAGCAGCACCATCTCCCAGAGCGCGTGGACGGCCAGCCGGTCGCGGCCGGGCTCGCCGTGCTCCGGGTCGTCGAAGACGTCGCCGAGCTGCGCCGGGCTGGGCGTGGCGCGCCTGGCGGCGAGGCCCAGCGTGCTCTCCGACGGCGGGACGCTGTAGTCGGTGTTCGCCGCGTACGACCCGGGGGTGTAGACGGACTGGTTCGAGACCCCGAGCGTGGGAGCGTCCTCGGGCACCCCGCCCGAGCGGAAGTCGGGCTCCTCCCGGAACCCGGGCTCACCGCGGAACCGCGAGTCGTCGTACGCCATCGCGCGCGCCTCCTGCCAGCCGACGACCGGTTACGCGTCGCACAGTAACCGCGGATTGTGACCTGCGACAGTCTTTGGGCGAGGAAGACGGCAGCGTTTATGCCAGATCTCTATCGATCGAGGCTTTCGTCCTCGCTGCGATCGCCCTCCCGGCGTCCGTCCATGCGGCCCTGCCTGGGCAGATCCTTGTCACGCTGGCTGGGTGGCACCTGGCACGACCGCTCCAGCCACAGTGCGGCGGCGAGCAAGACGATCGATGCGGCGACGCCCAGCAGCGCCTGCGGCAGGTTCTCCGAGACCTTGGCGAGCACGCCCCGCTGGGTCAGCAGCCACGACGACATGCCCAGGTAGAGGCCGCCGAACAAGGCCGCGACCAGCGCCGACGCCTTGCCGAGCACCGCGTACCGCGCGATGACCAGCGGCTGGAGCGGGCCGGCGCCCTCCTTGCGGAGGATCCGGTTCCGGGTCGAGTACGCCTCGAAGCCCTCGAAGATCGCCAGGCCGATCAGCGTCAGCGGCGGCAGCCACGGCAGCGTCGGCAGGCTGTTCCACAGGCTGCTGATGCCGATCCAGGCCAGCGCGGTGGTCGCAAGCGCGGCGATGACGAGGGTGGCCGGCCTGGTCGGCTCCATCCGGCCCTTGGGTCCGTTCGCGTTCGGTTCGTCGGGTGGCGGCGTGGCCATCGGCTCGGCTCCAGATCACGAATCGAGGTGGATGTCTTCCCGCGGGCGCAGGTCGGCGAGGTCGGTGGCGACCGGGGCGGCCCGGACCAGCTCGTACAGCCATCCGTGGCCCGGCACCTGCCCGTAGGGCTGGATGTCGAGCCACGGCCGGAGCACGAACGCCCGGAGATGCGCCCGCGGGTGGGGCAGGGTCAGCTCCGGGTCGTCCGACACGACCGGCCGGTCGTCGTCGTCCCAGACGGCGATGACGTCCACGTCAAGCGTACGCGGGCCGAAGCGCCGCTCCGGGTCGCGCACGCGACCGGCGGCCCGCTCCAGCCGGTGGGCGCGGTCGAGCCAGTCACGGGGCGTCGCGGCCGGGTCGACGGCCAGCACCACCGCGTTGAGGTAGAACGGCTGGTCGGCATCGCCCCACGGGGGTGTCTCGTAGACGCCGGAGACCGCCCGGACGGCGTCGCCGAGTCCCGTGACGGCGCCGCGCAGGTTGGCCTCGCGGTCGTCGAGGTTGCTGCCCAGCGACAGCACGGCCCTGGTCACGGCCTCGTCCGCCGGATGGTCACGGCGACGTCGGCGAACTCGTGCGGAATCGGCGCCTGGGGCTTGTGCACGGTGACGGTCGCCGCCCGTACCCGCGAATCCTCCAGGCAGGAGTCGGCGAGGCGGTGGGCGAGGGTCTCGATCAGGTTGACCGGGTCGCCCGCGACGATCTCCGCGAGCCGTCCGGCCAGCTCTCCGTAGTGCACGGTGTCGGTGACGTCGTCGGACTCCGCGGCGGGGGCGAGATCGAGCTCCAGGATCACGTCGATCACGAAGTCCTGGCCGTCGCGGCGTTCGAAGTCGAACACGCCGTGGTTGCCGCGGACCCGCAGCCCCGTCAGGGTGATCCGATCAGCCGTCATGCCCTTGTCATCCTCATTCGTCACCGCGCCGCCTGTACGGCCTGCCACACCTTGATCGCGTCCACGTTGCCACGGACCTCGTGGACCCGCACACCCCAGGCACCCGCCGCGACGGACAGCACGGTGGCGGCGATCGTGGCCGCCTCGCGCTCCTCGGTCGGGCGCGGGGAGCCGTCGGCGGTCTGCAGGAGCCGCCCGAGGTGCGACTTGCGGCTCGACCCGACCAGCACGGGGTAGCCCAGGCCGATGAGGTCCGGCAGGTGCGCGGCGAGCCGCCAGGTGTGCTCGGCCTTCTTCGCGAAGCCCAGCCCGGGGTCGAGGATCAGCCGTTCGGGTGCGACGCCGGCGGCGACGGCCTCGTCGACCCGCTCCAGCAGTTCGGCGCACACCTCTTTGACGACATCGTCGTAAACGGCCAAATCGGCCATCTTGCGCGAGTGGCCGCGCCAGTGCATGAGCACCCAGGGGCAGCCGGCGTCGGCGACCACGTGGGCCATGTCGGGGTCGGCGAGCCCCCCGGAAACGTCGTTGACCAGGGCGACACCGGCGGCGACGGCTTCGGCGGCGACCGCCGCGCGGGTGGTGTCGATGCTCATCGTGACGCCGACCGCGGCCAGCTCGCGGATCACCGGCAGGACCCGGTCGAGCTCGGTGCGCGCGTCCACCCGGTCCGCGCCCGGGCGGGTGCTCTCACCGCCGATGTCGATCACGTCGGCGCCCTCGGCGACCATCTGCATGGCGTGGTCGACCGCGGCGCCCAGGTCGGCGTAGCGGCCGCCGTCGGAGAAGCTGTCCGGGGTCACGTTGAGCACCCCCATGACCACGGGGGAAGGACGGCGAAGGAGCGTCACCTGAATGAAGGTACTCACCTCCGGTCAGTCACCTGTCCCCCACCAGGGGTAACCGCTCAGGCGCCTCATCCGCAACACTGATCACGGACCGGTCAGCTTGTTGGAAAGAGGGCTGCAACGTACTCTCTGCAAGTGAACGTTATTCGGACCGTTAAACCCGACAATGGGCATTTAGCAGGGCAAACGCCCGGATAAGGTTCCGCTGGAGGGCGACACAGCAGCCGGGGTCGTATGACCGGGTCGTCTTATCAGCGAGGCTTAACGCGCGGCGCGCACCTCGCCCGTCGCGCCTCCGGGGAGGTCTGATGATGTTGTTGGAGATCGGCCACGCGTTGTGGGGGGAGACGACCCGCGTCGCTGATGCGATCGCTCTGGCGCCGTCGCCCGAACCCGCACCGAAGACGATCAACACCGACGGCATTCTGCAGTTCTTCACCACGAAGATCGTGCCGATCCTCCTCGCGGCGCTCGGCGTGATCTTCATAGGCCGGGCCAGCAAGGGTGAGGTCTCCCGGGTGCTGACCAGCTCCGCCATCGCGATCATCGGGCTGGCCTTCGTCGCGGGCGCCGCGTCGCTCTTCTTCTTCGGCGACTCCCTCGTCAAACTGCTCTTCAACTAGAGCTGCCGTGCCTTCCGGACTCACTGCTGAGCCTCACTGCTGAGACGAGTGAACAAGACATGCGGCTGCGCACCGACGACGACATCTACCGGGCCCGCCTGGTCTACCTCGGGCCGCCCGGCTACACCCTGCCCATCCAGCTGCCCTATGCGCAGTACGGGGTGTTCGCGCTCCTGGTGCCCCTGTTCATGTTCATCCGTTACCTGATCACACTGCAGGTCGACTATTTCCCCGCCTACGAGATCGCCCTCGCGATCGTGGCGACGTCGCTGATCTTCCGCTACGTCGACCCCGATCGTCCCGCCCGGATGGTGGTCCGCACAGCCCTGACCGACTGGCGCCACACCCGGGAGCCGAGCCACGAGCAGCGTGACGCTCGGCTCGTGGCCACCAGGGTGCGTATCCGCCCGGAACTCACCGGTGATCTCGCATGACCAACCCGCCTCCCCGCCGTACTGGGGGCTACTCCAACCAGCCGGACGTCGATGACGACGCTGCGCACACGTCCGATTACGACGGTGGCCTGCGGGCCGCCGCCGAGGGCGGTCGCGTGGCGATGTTCCGCGGGCCGGCCCGCGGCCCGTCGGCCGACCGCCCGGCGAGCGCGCCACCGGCGGCCGACGTCGACTCGCCGTTCCTCGGGCTGTTCGACGACCCGCCGGGCGGGCGGCCGCGCGACCGCGCGACGGCCGGCGACCCCGGCAACCGGCCGATCTCCGGCATCCCGGTGTCGGCGGCGCCGACGTCCGGCGCCGGCCGGGTCCCCGAGGACCTGCGGGCGCCGAAGCGGGTGGTGCCGCGGACGGAGGCACTGCCGTCCTCCGCCTCCCCTTCCGCCGCTCCGACGTCTGCGGTCCCCTCGTCCGGTTCCGCCTACGACCGGCGGTTGGCCCCGGCAGAGCGGCGGCTGGTGGACGCCGCTGAGCGGCGGCTGCTGGACGCGGCCGCCGAGCGGCAGCAGGCCGACGTCGCCGAGCGGCGGCAGATCGAGGCCGCCGAGCGGCGGCAGGTGGACGCCTATGAGCGGCGGCAGTTGGACCGGGCACCGGCCGACCCGCCGCCCGCGCTCCCCCCGGCCGCCCGGTCCGGACCGCTGACGGCCGCCGAGCGCCTGGAGCGCAGCGGCGAGCACCCGGACGCCTTCGACTGGAGCGGCGAGCACCCGCGGCTCCCCGGCCGACTGGGCACGGGCGAGCACCCGCAGGTCCCCGGACGGCCGGGCACCGGTGAGCATCCGCAGTACCCCGGACGGCCGGGCACCGGCGAGTATCCGCGGCTTCCCGGCAGGCCGGGCACGGGCGAACGCGCGCCCGTCGAGCGGCAGCGGCCGGCGCAGCGGCAGGCGCCGGATCGCGCTCCCCGTCTGACCACACCGGCGATGGGCGACGGCGGCAGTCGTACAGGCGCCAGAACCGCAAACGGGAAAGTCGTGCCGGGCAAGGACCTAGTGCCCCCGGCACGCCGCTCGAGCCCTCCGTTCAGGCAGCCCGCCCGGCCCACCGGCAAGCGGACGCCGCTGGACCGCACGCCGAAGCCCCGGATCAAGGACCGGCAGCCGTCGATCGACCTGGCGATCACCGAGATCGCCGGGCACCTGACGTTCACGCCCAACACCGTCACGGCCTGGTACTGGCTGCCCGAGGTCCGCTGGGCGTTCCGCCCCGACGCCGAGCGCGAGGCGCTGCTGTCGGCGATCTCCGAGCAGTACGCCGGCCTCGCCGGCTTCCGCCTGCACCTGCGCCGCACGACCCGGCCGTTCCCCGCCGACCAGTGGGCGCGCGTGGTGGACAACAACACGCCGTTCCCGCTGCCCACGGCCGGCGCCGGCCCGTCGTGGACCGACCACCTGGTCGCCGCGCAGAAGCACCTCCTGGCGATCAACCACGCCGAGGGCCAGACGTACCTCGGCATCTCCTTCGCCCGGCGCACCCTCGGCGACACCTTCGCCGAGCGCATCGGCGCCCTCTTCCGCCGCGGCGTCGCCGACGCCGAGCGGCGCCGGATGGCACGGACCGTCGAGCAGTTCGACGAGGTGCTCGGCGCGTTCGGCATGCGCGGCCGCCGGGTCACCGCCTACGAGCTGGAGTGGCTGCTCTACCGCTCCGTCGCGCTGTGCATGTCGCCGCCGGCGCACGTCAACTCGCTGGACGGCGGCTGGGAGCGCGGCGACCTGCTCGCGCTGACCGAGCAGGTGGAGCGCTACCGGACGCCGTACGGCTCGACCGTCAAGCTGGTCAACCGGGTCAGCGGCGAGGAGCGGCACGTCGCCGTCCTCACCGTCGGCCGCATGGAGCCCCTGGAGATCCCCGAGCGGCACGAGCCGTGGCTGCACTTCCACGAGCGGCTGCCTTGGCCGATGGAGCTCTCCTCGCGGATCGACATCCTCGGCCCCAACGACTCGTTCCGTAACCTCGAGCACCGGCTCCGGCTGATCCGCTCCCAGCAGGCCGACTACAGCGAGCACGGCATCGACGCCCCGCCGGAGCTGGAGCGGCTCGCCAAGCGCGCCCTCACCATCGGCGACGAGATCAGCACCGGCCTGCCCGTCGACTCCTCGCGCGCGCACGGCTGGCACCGCATCGCCGTCGGCGGCCGCACCCGCGAGGAGTGCCTGGAGCGCGCCCGCCGGGTCACGCAGATGTACTCCCGCGAGATGCGCGTCGCCCTGCAGCATCCGAAGCAGCAGGACTGGCTCGCGCGCGAGTTCATCCCCGGCGAGCCCCTGGCCAACACCGGCTACCTGCGCCGCATGCCGGTGAAGCTCTTCGCCGCCGCCCTCCCCCAGGCCGCCTCGACCGTCGGCGACCGCCGCGGCGACCTCATCGGCCGCACCGCGGGCACCTCCCGCCGCCCCGTCTTCCTCGACCTGCACTTCCCGATGGAGGTCCGCGAGCGCTCCGGCCTCGCCGTCTTCGTCGCGGAGCCCGGCGGTGGCAAGTCCACCCTCATGGGCGCCCTCGGCTACCTGAACGCCCGCCGCGGTGTACAGGTCACGCTGCTGGACCCCTCAGGGCCGCTCGCCCGCCTCTGCGCGATGCCCGAGCTCGCCCCGTACTCGCGGGTCCTGAACCTCACCGGCTCGGAGCAGGGCACCCTGGCGCCCTACTCGCTGATCCCCACCCCGCAGCGCGGCCACTACGTCCCCGGCCCCTCCGGCGACCGCGAGTTCGAGATCGCCATCTCCAACGCGCGCGCCGAGCGCCGCATGCTCGTGCAGGACATCTGCATGATGCTGGTCCCGCCGCAGGTCGCCCGCGAGGCCTCGACCGCCACGATGCTCCGCCACGCCGTCCGGCAGGTCCCGGCCGAGGAGTCGTCGACCCTGGAAGACGTCATCCGCTCCCTGCGCGACACCGGCGACCACGACGCCCTCGAGCTCGGCAACCTCCTCCTGGACACCGCCGAGATGCCCCTCGCCATGCTCTTCTTCGGCACCCCACCGGCCGGCCTCCTCGGCGCCGACGCCACCCTCACCGTCATCACCATGGCCGGCCTGCGCCTCCCCGACCTCAAGATCGAGCGCGAGTACTGGTCCGCCGAGGAGTCCCTCGCCCTCCCCATGCTCCACACCGCCCACCGCCTGGCCGTCCGCCGCTGCTACGGCGGCGACATGACCCAGCGCAAGCTCGTCGGCCTGGACGAGGCCCACTTCATGGAAGGCTGGCGCTCCGGCCGCTCCTTCCTGGTCCGCCTCGCCCGCGACTCCCGCAAGTGGAACCTCGCCGCCCTGGTCGCCTCCCAGAACCCTCGCGACATCCTCGGCCTGGACGTGCAGAACCTGGTCTCCACCGTCTTCGTCGGCCGCATCGCCGAGGACTCCGAGATCGCCGCCGAGGCCCTCCGCCTCCTGCGCGTCCCGACCGACGTCGGCTACGAACAGACCCTGGCCGCCCTTTCCCAGGTCGACACGTCCTCATCCTCGCGTCTCGGCTTCCGGGAGTTCGTCATGCGCGACGTCGACGCCCGAGTCCAGAAGGTCCGCGTCGACGTCTCGTACGTCCGCGACCTCCTGCGCTACCTCGACACGACCCCAGGCGGCATCCCAACCGGCGACACCGTCGGCGGCGAGATCGTGGACATCCACGACGACGACTCGGAGGTCGACCGGTGAGACGCCTGCCCGTGCACGCAGCCGTGGTCATCGTCACCGCCCTGGCAACCCTCTTCGCCGGCCCCATCTCCCCAGCCACCGCCACCCCAGTCCGCGCCCCAGAAGGCGGCCTGTGCACTGTTCAGGAGTGGCGAATTCAAGGGAATTTTCAGAACTGCGCGGACAGGCTTCAAGTAGATGTTCAATCACGACTGAGCTGCCTAGATGCACCGACTCCGAGCGCACCGGACTCGGGCGTGGCGGGTTGGTTCGCAACAGAGCCTGAGGGTTCACGCGGATCCAGACTCTGGTTCAGGCACAGCGAATACGGCTATGCTGGTTACGACTTCACAACCTATGATTTGAAATGCGCATCCGTCGTCACCAACCCAAGCGCTGAATTCGAGACTACTGTTGCAAACGGCGAATTCCTTGTCGCCACGGGCATCATTGGAGCTTCTAACGCGGTACGCGAGCGTGCATGGGATCCAACCTACATGTGGGGCTGGGCGGATCCGCTCGTTGAGACGGCCACGAAGGCGGTTTACTCGAAGGTCTTCACAGCGTTCGGTGCGGTGACCTTGGCAATTGTAGGCTTGTACCTCCTATGGCGCTCCCGACAGGCGGATATGTCGAGTACTGTCACGACGGCAGGCTGGGCAATCTTCGTCATGGTACTGATCACTGCGATCGCCGCGTGGCCAAGTTGGTCGGCGGGGCTAGCGGATCGAACACTGATATCTAGTCTTGGCATCATTCACGATGCAGTTGGCCCCCCCAATGAAAGCATCCCGCCGGACAAGTGCCGCAACCCTGATCCAGCGGCATGCCGGGACGTCCGGCCCCCAGCAGCCCGTGCCAGCGATACGGTGGTAGACGGTCTCCTATACCGCAACTGGCTTCGGGGAACACTTGGATCTTCCGATAGCGTAACTGCGACCAAGTACGGACCGGCACTTTACGACGCAAAGTCTTTCTCTTGGCAAGACGTCGAGAGTATTCGTGCGGACGAGCGACGCGCAGCAACTGAGGAAGAACAACGAATTCAAGACCAGAAGCCTGGACCTCCAATACAGTCAACAATGCGGAAGACGATCACCGAACAGAAGCAGCAACGGTGGATGCGGATTTCCGAACAGATCAAAACGGAGGATCCTGAAGCCTACCAACACTTGCAGGGCAGTAAGGGAATGGATCGAATCGGGGCGGGCTTCCTAGCAATCATTTCTGCCCTCTTTTTCGCCCTTTTCGACATTACCGCATCAGTCCTGGTAATTCTAGGCTTTTTAATCTTTCGCTGGGCAGTAATTGCGTCACCAATTCTTGGAACGCTTGGACTGCTACGACCCGCAAATGCCGGCCTGCGCCGACTTGGGAATGCGGTTGTCGCGGCAATGTTCAACGTCATTATTTTCGGAGCCGGTTCTGCCATCTATCTGTTTGCCGTCACTCTAATTCTGGGGACAGCTTCATTGGCTGGGTGGCTGCAGGTTGTGCTTATTTGGCTGACTGGAGTCGTCGGCTGGCTGTTGCTGCGGCCTTACCGGCGGATCACGCAGCTCGGTGGGAAGGATTCCACTCGCGCCATCACATCCGCTGGTAGCTGGCACCGGTTGTTCTTGCGGGACGTGCGGCAGGCTGCGGCGCTCAAGGTCGTTGACGCCGGTGGAACGAGTGAGCCGCGGCAACGTGGGGACAGCCTGCCGGGACATCAGCGGCCAGAGCACCGGCCGGAGACGCGGGACGAGGACGTCGTGACGGTCGGCGGGAGTGACGACCGGACGCGTCCTGAGGAGCGGACGACGCGGCAGGACGGTCCGCAGCGACGGCGGCGGGAGCCGACGTGGGAAGAGCCCGACTTGCCGCAAGAGACCGCGCCGTCGTATTCGATCTATCGGCCCGACTCCGAACGGTCCACGTCCGACCGGTCGCCGGCGCGACGGCCGGAGTCGGCGAACCTGCCGGGGTGAGCGTCCATGCGTACGGTTCTGCGTCTGCTCGGTACGCGGTACGGCATCGCCATGGTCCTGATCGTTGTTGTGCTGATCGTCGTGGGATTCGGCCGCACCGTCTTCACGGACGATGACGGGACCGGCAACGACGCGCTCGGACCAACCGTTGCTCCCGCGACGACTACGCCGGACCCGTACAACTCGCTCGGCGACGACGGTGTCGTGGAGGAGCCGAGCTCGGCGGCACCTTCTCTGAGCAAAGGGGCCGCCGACGCGAGCACGGTGGCCACTCGGTTCGCGAAGGCCTGGCTGCGCAAGCCCGGTATTTCCGGCGCCCAGTGGCGGGACGGGTTGAAGCCGGACGCGACGAACGAACTGATGGAAGACCTGGCCGACACGGATCCGAGCGACGTCCCTGCCGCTACGATCACCGGCTCTACGGTCGTGGAGAACCTCGGACAGGTCGCTACCGCCAAGGTTCCGGCTGATGGCGGAACGATCATCCTGCAGCTCGAGGCCATCGGTGGCCGGTGGCAGGTCACCTCGCTGGACTGGGAGGTGGCGTGACCGACTTCGAGACCGCTGACGAGCACGGTGAAGGCGGACAGCGAAGGCTTCGCCCTGCGCTGCTGGTGGCGCTCGCCGCGGTACTGATTCTGGTCTGCTGCGGCGGAGGCGTGGTGTCGTTCTTCCTCGATGCGGCGAACAAGACCGTCACCTACGATTCCGGCTGCGGCAACGGGAAACTGGTCGACGTGGCGGCAGAAATGCCGAACCATCGCAGGCTCGGCCAGGAGCAGGTACGTAATGCGGCGATCATCGTGCGGGTCGGGCAGGATCTCAATGTGCCGCCCCGGGGCTGGGTGATCGCCGTCGCGACGGCGATGCAGGAGTCGTGGCTCCGCAACCTGCCGAATCTGGGCGCTCGCAACGACCACGACTCACTCGGGCTCTTCCAGCAGCGACCCAGCACTGGCTGGGGTACCCCCGAGCAGATCATGGATCCGAAGTACGCGTCGCGGAAGTTCTACGAGAAGCTGGTGACGATTCCCGGCTGGCAGACCATGAGCCTGACTCGCGCCGCTCAGAAGGTGCAGCGCAGCGCGTACCCCAATGCCTACGCAAAGCATGAGGAACTGGCCTCGACGGTGGTCAACTCCTTGACGGGCGGCGCAGCCCGCGCGGTCGGCGATCAGACCGACCTGCAATGCGTCAGTGCCGGTCAGATCGCCGCCTCTGGCTGGACGGCACCGGTCAAGGGAAAAGTGGGATCAGGGTTTCGGACCGCCTCCCGCCCCACTCATCAGGGCGTCGATCTCATCGTTCCGCGAGGTACCGTCATCCACGCTGCGGCGGCGGGGCGTGTCATCAAAGTGCGCTGCGACGCGATCGGCCCGAACGGCAAACCGTGGGGCTGCGACCGGGATGGTTCACCGTCCGTTCGTGGCTGCGGCTGGTTCGTCGACATTCTGCACGCCAATGGCATCATCACGCGGTACTGCCACATGGTGAAACAGCCGAGCGTCGTGGTGGGCCAAAGCGTTGCGCCCGGCCAGGAGATCGGGATCTCAGGCACGACCGGACATTCTTCGGGTCCTCACGTGCATTTCGAGACGCACCGGAACAGCGACTCGAGCAAGAACGGCGCGATGGATCCAGTTCAGTTCATGCAGCTGATGGGTGCGCCACTCGGAGGGGAGCCGTGAGCGGTTTCCCGAGCGATGATCTCCCCGACTGGGATCTGATTGCCGGTGGTGCCGAACGCGCTCCTGCGGGCATCGAGCTGGTGGCTGCCGTGTCTGTTCGTGACCTCCGCGGGCACCGGGCGATGGTTGGCATGCCGGGTCTTGGCTGGCGGGGTGACCTGCGGGTCGATGACCCTGTGGTGCAGGCGAGCCGGACCTATGTGCCGGCGTTATCGGAGCAGGAATGGTACCGAGCCGAAGCGGAAAGAACCGAGGTCTTTGCGCCGCTGGTGCCGATCGAGCGGGTGTGGGTGGAGCGGACGTCTTCGGCCGTGACCCCCGCCGAGGGGCGTTCGGACCTGGTGGGGCGGCTCGTTTCGCTTGACGTGCCGCCACCTCGGCCGCCCCGGCCGATTCGGGAGGTCGGGGTGGTGACCGGACTCCGCGTCGTACGCGTCCCAGGTCCTGACAACAAGGCCGGGAGGGACGAGCGGGACTTGCGAGCGGTGACAGAGCCGTACAGCAGCACCGAGGGCGACATCTGCGTGCGGGTCTGTAAGGAGTTGGACTGGTATCGGTGGGCTTGGAGCGGACAAACACCGAAGACCCTTGAACTGCCGATCCACCTACTCTGGGTCGAGTAGCTACGAAAGCTTATCTGCGCTGCACACTCGCCAACTGCCAGCGTAGGTGACATCGAAAGCCCAATTCTGAGTTAAGAGCGACCTTCTATCACCTTCCTCCGGTATGGAGATGTTGATTTTCAATCGAACCAATGACTCGTTTCCATGCGTCGTCACCGCCATGTCAGAGAAAGAAGCCGTAATAGCAACACCGTATCTGGATTCAATTGCCCGCAGTTCGGCAATTGCTTGATCCACTTCCTCAAGGTTCGGTGAATCACAGACAAAAACGGACGCTCGCGCCTCGTCCCGGGTATTGAACCGAGCGTGTAGGTACTGCTGCAATGTCACCGTCGGGCTACTGCGGTCCGGGGTGGTGGCTTTGTCGTACAGGACGTACGTGGCAATTGAGCCCCCCAGGCAGAGGCCGGCGGCAGCTACTGCGATCACAAGGAGCAAGGTCTTACGGAGGCCGAGGCCTCGCTTCGGAGGGCTGGATGGCGGGGTGGGGGCGGGACGGCCGAGAGGCTCGTCCTTGCCGATGATCTCGCCTTCGAGGACCTCGTCGTTGCCGGGGCGGGATCTCGGGATCGACCTGCCCTGATCGAGGTTTGGCTCGTTCGGCTTCGATGCGTCCACGGTTCAGAGGCTATCGGGCCGCATCGAGGCTGGCACGCTCCCACGCGCTCTGAGGGATCGGCGGGGGTGGGTGCAAGATCGGGAGGGGGTGGGGTGTGGTTGGGAGGGTGTGGCGGTCACCTGCGGGAATACAAGACTCCCAGTGCGCCTACTGACTGCTTCCGCAGTCTGCGTTACCGTTCCGGCATCTGCTGGATCGGAGCGGGCCGAAAGGGGCACGGTGGCACGGCTGCGGGCACGGATCGAGCGAGCGGCAGCGCTGCACCGGCACACCGCTGCGCTGGTCGCCGCCGCCGGGCCGATCCTCGATGGTTACTCGCCCAGTGCGGCGCCGACGGAGCAGTACGGGGAGCAGCACGACCTGACCGCCGGGCTGCGGGCCGACGCGAACCTGCTGGCGCCCGGCTGGCTCGGGGCGCAGCTGGACGCGCTCTCGCCCACCACGCCGCTCGGGGGGCCGCTGCCGCCGACGTTCGTGCGGATCGGGCAGGCGCATCCGCTGGATGACGCGCGGTTCCCGGTGGTGGTGCCGTTGCTCCGGGCGGGGCACATCGCCATCGACGCCGATGCGAGGGACAGCCGGGTCGCGGGGTTGCTGCGCAGTCTGGTGCTGCGGCTGCTGGCTTCGTCGCCGCCGGGTTCGGTGCGGATTCGAGCGGTGGACGCGGTCGAGGAAGGGTCCACGTTCGGATGGTTCGCCGGCATCGAGTCGATCATGCCGCCGCCGGCGACCGATGCGGAGGGTCTTCGCGCGGTACTGGATGAGGGCGAGCACTGGCTCGCCGCCCGCACGGACGGTGCCGGGCCGACGCTGCTGATCGTGATCGCGTCGCTGCCGGAGCTGACGGAGGGCCGGGACCTGGCCAGGATCGCGGGGCTGGCGCACGCGGGTCCGGCGGGCCGGCTGCACCTGATCGCCGCGGGCTGGCCGCCGCCGCCGCTGACGGCGGAGACCACGCAGGCACCGTTGCCGCACGCGACGCAGATCGCCATCCGCAACCCGCATGCCTGGGTGGGTGATCCGCCGGGCGCGACGTTCTCAGGCACCGGCGTCACGCCCGGGAGGCTCAACGCCCCGGTGTACCTCGACCCTGAGCCGCCCGCGGATCTGGTACGCCGGGTCTGCGCCCAGCTTGTCGGCCCTTGGACCACGCCACCCGCCCCGGTCGGTGAGCCGAGCCGCACGGCCTGGCTCAACTACGTCGCCGCCGGGCAGCGGCTGGACACGGTCCGGCGCGAGGTGATCGCCGTCGTCGCGGAGCACAAAGCGGCGCTGAAGGCCGCCCGTGACGACCTCGCCGCGATCCGGGCGAAGCTCGCCCACCACCAGGCGTACCTGACGGAGGTCGCCCGCGAGGTCGGTGGCCGCCCGTTCGACGTGGTGCCGAGCTGGCAGGAGACGCAGACCGCGGCCTCTGTGCTGACCGGCGCGGCCCAGCCCGGCGGCCGCCGCAGGAGCGCGCCGCAGCAGGCCCCCCGCACGACGGCCCCGGTGAGCTCCCCACCGGCGCCACCGTCATCACCAGCGTCACCCGGACCCGCGGGCGCGGTCCCGCCGGTGACGGGCAACCTGTACATGGGCAGCACCGCCGGCAACACGGGCGCGATCATGGGCCCGTATCAGACCTACCCTGGCGCGCTGAACGGCCCGACGGGCGCCCAGCCCGTCTACCGCCCCCCGGGCGGCGCGCTGAACGGCCCCACCGGAGCCCAACCCGTCTACCGCCCGCCGGTCAGCGGCGTCCCCGCCCGTCCGCAGAGCCCGGGGCAAGGTCCGGCGCCGGCGAAGAGCCCGGCTCAGGTCAGCGGCGGCCCCGTGCGCCCGGCCGCCGTCAGCGGAGTGCCGGTCTCAGCGCCGGGCGGCGCGAGCGGTACGGGTGCTGTGCGCCCCCAGAGCCCTCCAGCGCCCGAATCGCTGCCGGGGAGGGTGTCCCATGCCCTCCGCGTGGCGGCGGCCGGTCTGAAGCAGTCTGAGGCGGCGCTGGCCGCCCCCGGCAGGTCCGACACCGCCTCCAGCACCAGGGTCTGGATCAACGCCGCGGTCTATTTCACGTTCGCTGTGCTCGCCGCCGTCGTACAGGTGCCGACACTGCTGGCGGGCGAGCGGTTCGACGAGATCAGCCTTCTGGCGCTGCCGTGTGCTCTGGTACTGCCTGCCCTCGCCTTCGCCCTGGGCTGGCTGACGATCGGCGCGACGACCCGCCGCCCGACCTCCAGAACACCCGTCATGGGCATGGCGATCAGCCTCCTCGCCCTGATCCCCATGATCGTCTTCGCCGCCGTACTCTTCCTGGGCTGACACCCCTCACGAGCCCCGCCGGGAAGCAAGCAACCCGCTGGGAAGCCAAGCAACCCGCCGGGAAAAGAGCAGGCGCCGCGGTGGTCAGCGCCCCGCAGGAAACGCGAAAGCCCGGCCACCAACCGGCGACCGGGCTCAGCAAGCACCTGTGCGCTAGCCGCTCAGAATCAGCGACATCGCCTCGGCGCGGGACTTGGCGTCGTCGCGGAGCAGGCCGCGGACCGCCGACGTGATCGTCCGCGAGCCGCCCTTCTGGATGCCCCGCATCGACATGCACATGTGGGCGCACTCGATGACCACGATGACGCCGCGCGGGTTGAGCTCCTCCATCAGCCGGTCGGCGATCTGCGCGGTGAGCCGCTCCTGCACCTGCGGCCGCCGCGCGTACACCTCGACCAGCCGCGCCAGCTTCGACAGCCCCGTGATGCGGCCGTCGTGGCCCGGGATGTAGCCGATGTGCGCGACGCCGTGGAACGGCAGCAGGTGGTGCTCGCACATCGACATGACCTCGATGTCGCGGACGAGGACGAGCTCCTCGTGGTCCGCCTCGAAGGTCGTGGAGAGGACCGTGGCGGGGTCGACCCGCAGCCCGGCGAAGAGCTCGGCGTAGGCCCGGGCGACCCGGCCGGGCGTCTTGCGCAGCCCGTCGCGGTCGGGGTCCTCGCCGACGGCGATGAGGATCTCGCGGACGGCGGCCTCGATGCGCTTCAGGTCGACGTTGCGCTCGACCTCCACGCCGCCGAGCTTCCCGCTGACGAGGCGGGCGGCCACGTGGTCGAGCTCGCCACTGACGAAGGACTCCGTGGAAACACCGAACCCGGCGCCATCGTCATCGGCGTCGGGCTCGGTGCTGCTGATCTCGTTCAGTTCTTGCCGTCCGTGGTCTCGCCGCCGCTGGTGATCCGCACGTGGTCACCGTCGCCGTTCACCCCGACGGGCGTCCCGAGCTCGGCACCGTTGGCGCCGGCCTCCAGAGCCCTCCGCCGGCGGCCGTTGCCGCTGTACGGCGCCATCGGCGGCCGCTTCACGACGCGGGCGCAGATGCGCGCCATGTCGTTCTGCGAGATGGTCTCCTTCTCGAACAGCTCCTCGACGATCTGGTCCAGGACGTCCCGGTACTCGACCAGGATCTCCCACGCCTCGTCGTGCGCGATCTCGATGAGGGCGCGCATCTCGCCGTCGATCTCGGCCGCGACCTTCTCCGAGTAGTCCCGCTCGTGGCCCATGGTGCGGCCGAGGAACGGCTCGCCGTCGCCCACGCCGTACTTGACGGCGCCGAGCTTGGAGCTCATGCCATACTCCGTGATCATGGAGCGGGCGAGCGCGGTCGCCTTCTCAATGTCGTTGCCGGCGCCGGTGGTTGGCTCGTGGAAGACGAGCTCCTCGGCGGCCCGGCCACCCAGCGCGTAGGCAAGGGTGTCGATCATCTCGGAGCGGGTCTGCGTGTACTTGTCCTCGGTCGGCAGGACCAGCGTGTGCCCCAGCGAACGGCCACGGGACAGGATCGTCACCTTGTGCACCGGCGCCGAGTGCGGCAGCGCCCAGGCGACCAGCGCGTGGCCGCCCTCGTGGTAGGCGGTGACCTTCTTCTCGTGGTCGCTCATGATGCGGGTGCGCCGCTCGGGGCCGGCGATCACCCGGTCGATGGCCTCTTCGAGGTAGTCGTTGGTGATCGCGCGCTTCTCGCTGCGGGCGGTGAGCAGCGCCGACTCGTTGATGACGTTGGCCAGGTCCGCACCGGTGAAGCCGGGCGTGCGGCGGGCGACCGAGTCGAGGTCGACGTCGGGCGTGAAGGGCTTGCCCTTCGCGTGCACCCGGAGGATGGCCTTGCGGCCCTCCATGTCGGGCCGGTCGACGGCGATCTGCCGGTCGAAGCGGCCCGGGCGCAGCAGCGCGGGGTCGAGGATGTCGGGCCGGTTGGTCGCGGCGATCAGGATCACGCCGCCCTTGGTGTCGAAGCCGTCCATCTCGACGAGGAGCTGGTTGAGGGTCTGCTCGCGCTCGTCGTGACCGCCGCCCATGCCGGCGCCGCGGTGACGACCGACGGCGTCGATCTCGTCGACGAAGACGATGGCGGGCGCGTTGGCCTTGGCCTGCTCGAACAGGTCACGGACCCGGGAGGCGCCGACACCGACGAACATCTCGACGAAGTCCGAGCCGGAGATCGAGTAGAACGGCACGCCGGCCTCGCCCGCGACGGCGCGGGCCAGCAGCGTCTTACCGGTGCCGGGCGGGCCGTAGAGCAGGACGCCCTTCGGGATCTTGGCGCCGAGGGCCTGGTACTTCGCCGGTGCCTGCAGGAAGTCCTTGATCTCGTGCAGCTCTTCGACGGCCTCGTCGGAGCCGGCCACGTCGGCGAAGGTCGTCTTCGGCGTGTCCTTGGAGATCAGCTTGGCCTTCGACTTGCCGAAGTTGAGCACCCGCGAGCCGCCGCCCTGCATCTGCGACATGAAGAGCAGCAGGAGGACGACCAGCACCGCGATCGGCAGCAGGTTGATCAGCAGGCTGACGAAGATATTGTCCTGCGTGACATTGACGTTGTACTGGTCGAGCTTCTTCGCCGCCTGCAGCTCGTTGAGCTCATTCTGCAGGTCGTTGGCCGACCGGGCGGTGAACTGGGTCTCGACCTTGTCGGTCTTGGAACCCTTGATCGACTCCTTCGTCTTCAGGTCAAGCTTGAGCGTCTGCTCCTTGTCCTGAATCACCGCCTTCTTGGCCTTGCCCTCGCGCAACAAGGCAAGCACCTGCGATGTGTCCGCCTTTGTGTAGCTGGGGCCGGACGTGAAGAGGGAGCTAAGGATGATCGCACCGATGATCACCACAAGGATCCAGACCACCGGCCGGCGGAACAAACGGGTACGTTCCATGTTGTCGTCGAGCGCACGCGGCGCCCGGCCCCTCCATCCGTAAGACCGCTGACCGCGCCGGACCCAGTGTGCCGACGCGATGTCGAAAGCGTCGACAGAATGGCCTAGTTGACGCTCGCGACCATTTGACGGTACACCGTGGCACCGACAGTCGCGGATCGGCGTGGGCCGGGACGGAGATGCTCCCAGCAGACTCCCAGGAAGTGCGGGGTCAGCCGCGGCCGTACACCGACGGCTTCAGGACACCGACAAAGGGCAGGTCACGGTAGCGCTCGGCGTAGTCGAGCCCGTATCCGACCACGAATTCGCTAGGGATGTCGAAGCCGACATACCGCACAGGGACGTTCACTCTCAGCGCATCGGGCTTGCGCAGCAGCGCCACCACCTCGACCTGGGCCGCGGAGCGGCTCTCGAGGTACTTCAGCAACCAGGACAGCGTGAGGCCGGAGTCGACGATGTCCTCGACGACGATCACGTGCCGGTCGGTGATGTCGCGGTCCAGGTCCTTGAGGATGCGGACGACCCCGGACGAGGTCGTGCCCTGCCCGTACGACGAGACGGCCATGAACTCGAGCTCCACGGGCGGGCCGACCCGGCCCAGCGCGCGGGCGAAGTCCGCCATGAACATGACGGCGCCCTTGAGCACCCCGACCAGGAGGATCGACTTGGCGTCGGCGTGGTCCGCCGCCACCTGCTTGGCGAGCTCCGCCGTCTTGTCGCGGATCTGCTCCTCGCTGATGATCACGTGGTCGATGTCGGACGCGTGCCAGGTGCTGCCGTCGGCCATGGATCTAGCCTGCCGTATCGGCCCTCCCGGATCGACGGCGGGTCACCCCAAGGAGACATCCGCCATCAATAGCCCAGTGCCGCCCCGTCGGCCCTCGGCTCGGAGCCCGCCACGTAACCGGACGGTGTGCGCCAGATCGCCTGTCCGTAGCCGAAGGCGCCCTGCTCGTCGACGATGCGCACCCGGTGACCGCGCCGTCGCAGGTCGTCCGCGGCGCCGGCGAGGCCGGGCTCGAGCCGCACGTCCAGCCCCGTGTGCCAGTACCAGCGCGGCCGGTCGAGCGACGCCTGCGGATCCAGCAGGTCGTCGACGGTCGACCGGACCACCTGCACGTGGCCTTGTGGCTGCATGTGGCCACCCATCACGCCGAACGGCCCGACCGGCGCTCCGTCCCTGGTCAGGAAGCCCGGGATGATCGTGTGGAACGGCCTGCGCCGCGGTCCGACCTCGTTCGGGTGACCCTCGGCCAGCACGAACCCGGCACCCCGGTTCTGCAGGCTGAAGCCGGTGCCCGGCACGACCACGTGCGAGCCGAAGCCCATGTAGTTCGACTGGATCAGGCTGACCATGCGGCCGTCGGCGTCCGCGGTGCAGAGGTAGACCGTCCCGCCTCGCGTGGGGTCACCGGGCGGGTGCTCCGCGGCGTCCTCGCCGATCAGCTCCCGCCGCTTCGCCAGATAGTCCTCCGTGAGCAGCGGCGGCCACTGTACAGCCGGCGAAGGGTCGCCCACGTAAGCATGGGCGTCGGCGAACCCGAGCTTGACCGCCTCGATCTGCCGGTGCAGGTCTGCGGCGCCGCCGGCCCCGAAGCCGTCGAGGATGCCGAGCGCCTGCAGCGCCACGATGCCCTGGCCGTTCGGGGGCAGCTCCCAGACGTCGTGTCCGCGGTACCGGACGGACAGCGGCTCGACCCAGAGCGACGCGTGCTCCGCCAGGTCGGCCTCCCGCAGCAGCCCACCGGTCCGCTCGGCGTGCGCCACCATCCGCTCGGCCAGCTCACCGCGGTAGAACGCGGCACCTCCGGTGGCCGCGATCGCACGCAGCGTGCGGGCGGCGTCCGGGTTGCTGAACCGCTCCCCCGCCCGCGGCGCCCGGCCGCCGAGCGTGAAGACGCGGCCCCACTCGGCGAACTCCTCGCCGGACAGCCCCGCGTGGATGGCCTCGACCGCGCGGTCCCAGTGGTGCGCGACGGTCGGCGAGACCCCGTAGCCGCGCTCGGCGTAGGCGATCGCGTCGTCGAACAGGTCCGCGAACGGCAGCGACCCGAAGCGTTCGTGCAGGTCGTGCCAGCCCGCCGGGGCACCGGGCACGGTCACGGGCAGCCAGCCGCGGGCCGGCATGACCTGCGCCGCGACGGCCTGCGCGCCACCGAGCGCGGCGGTGGCCCGGGCGGCCGGGTCGCGCTCGATGACGAGGTCGCGGGTCAGCAGCGCCGGCGACCGGCCGGACGCGTTCAGCCCGTGCAGCCGCTCGCCGTCCCACACCAGCGCGAACAGGTCACTGCCGATGTCGTTGGACCCCGGCTGCAGCACCGTCAGCGCCACGGCGGTCGCGATCGCCGCGTCGACGGCGTTGCCGCCCCTGCGCAGCACCGCCAGCCCGGCCGACGCCGCGAGCGGCTGGGTGGTCGCCACGACACCGCGCGGCGCGTACACCGGCCGGCGCGGATGCAGGTCCTTTGACATCTGTGGATCTTACGTGATCCGCCGCAGCCTGCCGCCCTGGCGGGCGACCCGCAGGCCACCCGGCAGCGCCGCGGGCCCCTGCCCGTGCCAGTCGGTGACCAGCGCGTCCATGGCGACCACGTGGCGATGGGAGAGCGCCCCGCCGGAGACCCCGAGCCGCCGCGCCCACGAGTGCAGCACCCGCGTGCGTACCGGCGCCGGGAGCCGCTCCAGCTGGGCGATGTCGAGCTCGTCCACCCCCGTCGCCGCCTTCTCGAACGCGTCCGACGCCAGCTCGTCGAGGTGCGCGGTGTCCGCCGCGATCAGCGCCGCCGTGCGGGCCAGATTGTCGATCACCGCCGGTCCGAGCGCCGCCACCAGCGGCCGTACCCGCGACCTGGCGAACGCATGATCCGTGTTGTGCGGGTCCTCCCACGGCGTCAGCCCCGCCACCTCGCACGCGGCCCTGGTGTCGGCCCGCGGCACGTCCAGCAGCGGCCGGGCGAACAGCACGCCCTGCCGCTCCCGCCTGGCCGGCATCCCGGCGATCCCGCGCGGCCCGGCGCCCCTGGTCAGCGCCAGCAGCACCGTCTCGGCCTGGTCGTCGCGGGTGTGGCCGAGCAGGACCAGCACCGCCCGGTGCGCCTTCGCCGCGGCGACCAGCGCCGCATACCGCGCGTTGCGGGCGGACGCCTCGGGCCCGCCGTGCCCGGCCACCTTGACCGTCCGCACGTCCACCGGGTCGAACTCGTGGTCTCTCGCCCACGCCGCGAGCCTGGCGGCCCGCTCCCCCGACCCTGCCTGCAGGCCGTGGTCGACGGTCACCAGCCCGCAGCGCACCCGCAGCCGGGCGGTGACGAACCTGGCCGCCACCGCCAGCGCCAGCGAGTCGGCGCCGCCGGAGCAGGCGACCAGCACCGTGTCGCCGGCCGCCACGTCGCTCAGGCCGCGCCGGACCGCGGCACGCACCGCCGCCACAGCCGGCGGGAGCGCGGCCACCTCGATCAGCCGGTGGCGTCGGGCTTGGCCGGCCGCTCCTGCGCGCCCTCGTCCCCTGCTGCCGCCTGGCTGCCATCCGGCTTGGCGACCAGCGGCTCCACCTCGGCAGGCTCCGCCTCGGCGTCCTCGCCGGTCCCTTCCGAGGACCCGCCGACCGGCTCCGCCACCGTCGTGGTGGTCGCCGCGGCAGCCCCGTCACCCGGTGCGGCCGTCGTCGCGGGCGTGACCGGGGCGGCCGTCGTCGCGGGTGGAGCCGGGGCGGCCGTCGTCGCGGGCGGGGCCGTGACCTCTTCCACGGACAGGCCCGCGACCTCGGTGGCGTCCGCGATCCCCGCCTCCGCCGGCGCCGTCTCGGCGGGCTCCGGCACCGTCGGCACGGGCGCCGGGGGCGCCTCGACCACGCCGGCCTTCGCGGGCGAGCCCTCCGTCACCGGGGGCGCCGCGGCGGCCGCCGCAGGCGGGGTGGGCGGCGAGACCATGGGCCGGTGCAGCGCGCCCGACCCGTGCACCCGCACCACCCAGGCTTCGGGGTCGCTGAGCTCGTCGAGCCGCGGGATGGTCAGCGGCGACTGCCAGATCTTGTTGAAGCCGTCCATGCCGACGCGCTCCACGACCGCGTGGACGAACTTGCGGCCCTCGGCATACTGGCGCATCTTCACGTCGACACCGAGCAGCTTGCGCAGCACCCGGTCGAGCGGGTTGGCGGCAGCTTCGCGGCGCCGGTTGAACTTGGCCCGGATGTCCTCGACGGATGGCACCACGTCGGGGCCGACGCCGTCCATGACGAACTCGGCGTGCCCCTCCAGGACGGTCATCAGGGCGGTGAGCCGGTCGAGCACGGCCCGCTGGCCGGGCGTCTGGACCAGGTCGAGCACCGACACCTTGCTGTTGGGGTCGCGGACCACGTCGGCGAGGGCGCCGATGCCGCGCCGCAGCCGCTCGGCGAGCTGGTCCTGGTTGAGCTGCGACGCGTCCACGAACGCGCCGACCTCGCCCAGGAAGTAGCCCCGCATCCAGGGCACGGCGGTGAACTGGACCCGGTGGGTGACCTCGTGCAGGCACACCCAGAGCCGGAAGTCGCGCGGCTCGGCGCCGAGCCGGCGCTCCGCCTCGACGATGTTGGGGGCGACCAGGAGCAGCTGGCCGGGGTCGACGGAGAACACCTCATACTGTCCGAGCACCTTGCCGGACAGATACGCCAGCACGGTGCCGGCCTGCACGCCGGTGAACCGTGACCCGATCGCGCTGGCGACCGGCCCCGGCTGCTTGCCGCCGGCGAGCCGCTCCGCGAGCGGCTGGATCACCTGCCGAAGGCCCTCGATGTTGGTCGCCGCCCAGTCGCGGCGGTCGACGATCCGCACCGGCGGAGCGATGACCTTCGTGCGCAGGCCGGTGAAGGCGCTGACGTGCTCGGTCGCCTCGTCCGCCAGCCCCCGGAGGTTGGTGACTGCGGCGGCGGCCTCCTCGTAGGACACGGCAGGGCCGCTCTTGCCCAACGCCGCGGCGGTTGCAGCGGCCAGATCCCAATCGACGAACTGCGCCATGCACCCACCGTACCCGCGCCGGACCACCGGCTGCTGCTGAGAAGACCCGGAGTCGACCCGTCGCGACGAGTCGACTACCGACAGCCACAAGCGGCGAGCGCGGCAGCGACCCGGTCGAGCGCGACCACTGCCTTGTCCCGGTCGGTGGTCGCGTCGGCCATGAACGCGAAGGCGAGCGTCCGCCCGTCCGCGTCCACGACGATGCCCGCCAGCGAGTTGACCCCGGTCAGTGTGCCCGTCTTGGCCCGGACCAAACCCGCGGCGCCCGCCCCTTCCTGCGTTTTGACGAACCGTCCGGTGAGGGTGCCGCTGTACCCGGCGACCGGGAGCCCTCCGAAGATGCCGTGCAGGTCGGCGCGGTCGGAACGCGCGGACATCGCCAGCAGGGTGGTCAGCAGCGCCGGGGACAGCCGGTCGTTGCGGGAGAACCCGCTGCCGTCGACCAGCCCGTACCCGGTCACGGGCACGTTCAGCTCCTCCAGCACCATCCGCATCGCGGTGGCGCCGCCCTCGAACGACGCGGGCTGGTTCTTGGCGAGCGCGACCTGCCTGGCCAGGATGTCGGCGAGCACGTTGTCGCTCTGCAGCAGCATGGACTCGACGAGCCGCACCATCGGCGCCGACTCGACCTTGCCGAGTTCCTTGGCACCGGCCGGCGCGGTGCCTGCGACGGCCGCGGTGGCCGGCAGGCCGAGCATCTTGGCGAACGCCTGCGCCGCCTGCACGTCCGGCTGCGGGTACCGCTTGGCGTACTGGCCGCTGTTGGGCCGGCCGCCCTCGGTCATCAGCGGGGTGATCACCGCGCCGGACCCTTCGGTGGTGGCGTCGGAGTCCCAGCCGGGTCCGATGCCGGAACCGACGAAGAGGGACATGTCGTACACCACCTTCGTCGGCACGGTGTCGCCCAGCGACTTCTTCACCTGAGCGGCGAGGTCGTCGAGCCGAGCGGCGCCCGGGTAATACGGCGTCTGGAACACCGCGAGCGTCGGGTCGCCGCCGCCGATCAGCACGACCTCGCCGGGCTGCGCGCCGGCCACGACACGGGTCGGGATGCGGTACGCGGGCCCGCGCGCGGCGAGCGCCGTCACGGCCGTCACGACCTTCGTCGTCGACGCCGGCGTCATGGCCGCGTCGGGCTCCGAGGAGTACAGGACCTGCCCCGTCGCCACGTCCACGACGGAGGCGGTGATGTGCGGGCCGAGCGCGGGCGCGGTCAGCAGCGACCCGATGGCGGCCTTCACCCCGTCCGGCGACGGCAGCGGGGCCTGGCTGTCCATCGCCGCCAGTACGGCCGGCGGCAGCTCCGGGGTGACCCCGGCGGTCCACTTGGCCTGTTCGTCCGATCCCACGAGTCCCAGCAGGCGGATGGTCTGCGGTCCGGCGTACACCGAACCGAGCGCGGCGACGAGCGCCACGACCAGCGCGACGGCCGCGACGACAGTGCCCAGCTGTGGTCTTTCCCTCGCCAACCGACCCTCCCCGTTCTTCACCGTGGTGCTGTCAGGGAGACTAATGGTCGGCGCAGCGGTGCGAGGGTGAGGAGTCATCAGATGGACTTCGACGTGACGGTCGAAATCCCGAAAGGTCAACGCAACAAGTACGAGGTTGACCATGCGACCGGCCGGATCCGGCTCGACAGGACGCTGTTCACCTCGACGCAGTACCCGGCCGACTACGGCTTCATCGAGGGAACGCTCGGCCAGGACGAGGACCCGCTCGACGCGCTGGTGCTGGTGCAGGCGCCGACGTTCCCGGGCTGCCTGATCCGCTCCCGGGCGATCGGCATGTTCCGGATGACGGACGAGAAGGGCGGCGACGACAAGGTCCTCTGCGTGCCGGCCGACGACCCGCGCCTGGAGCACCTTCGCGACATCCACCACCTCGGCGAGTTCGACCGGCTGGAGATCCAGCACTTCTTCGAGGTCTACAAGGACCTGGAGCCGGGCAAGAGCGTCGAAGGCGCGACGTGGGTCGGACGGGTCGAGGCCGAGGCCGAGATCGCCGCTTCCCGCAAGCGTTACCAGGAGGCGGTCGCCAACGGCACCTACCACGACCCGGGCGTCGCCCCCAACGCGCACCCGACCGAATAGCCCCTTTTCGCCCGCCTCGACGCGCGGAACTCCGCCCGCGTCGAGGGGCGAAACCCCAGCCCACGTCCACGAGCGGACCTGAGCATGCCCCGACGGGCGAGCTCAGCTCCCGCATCGAGACAGGGCCCCGCGTCGACACGGAACCACGACCCGTGTCGACGCACGGAAACCGAGGCCGCGCGCGGACGCCGACCTCGAGGGCGGTGCGGCGCAGCCCTCACCACGCGAACGAGCCGGAGACGAACCCGAGCCGGCGGCGGCTGCGCGATGAGGGCCCCACCGCGACGTTCGCCGGCACCCGGCGCCAACCCGTCGACGCGCGACCAACGTCGACGCCAGGGCAGCCTCGACCGACCAGGCCGGCGCACTCGACCCGCATCCATGCGGACCCCGACCCGTGCCGACGCGCGAACTCAGCCCGCGTCGACACCCGAGGCCCAGTCCGCCTCGACGCGGACCTCAGCCCCCGCGTCGAGGCGGACCCCGGCCCGCGTCCACGCCTGAATCTCAGCCGGTCTCGACGCGAACCACGGCCCCCGCGGTAACGTCCCGAGCCCGGCCCGTGCCGACCCGCGGAACTCAGCCGCGCTGAGGTCCGACGCTCAGCCGCTTCTCGATGCGGAACTGAGCCCGCGGCGACGCCCCGAAGCTCAGTCCGTCTCGACGTGCGCGACCTGCACCAGGCGCGCGCCGTCGCGGCGGGTGACCAGCCACCCTCGTCCGGGCGGCAGCGGGCCGGGACGGAGGTTGCCGAGCAGCGCCCCCTCCTCCCGGTCCCCGGACAGCAGCAGCCCCGGCGACGAGAGCTCCCGCAACCGCTGCAGCACCGGCTCGAACAGGGCCCGTGCGGCGCCGCCGCTGCGCCGGGCCACGACCAGGTGCAGGCCGATGTCGCGGGCCTGGGCGAGGTACGGCAGCAGCGGCTCGATCGGATTGCCCGACCCGACCGCGACCAGGTCGTAGTCGTCGACCAGCACGAAACACTCCGGCCCGGTCCACCAGCCCCGGCTGCGCAGCTGCTCCTGGGTCACGCCGGGGCCGGGCAGCCGCCGCTGCATGTACGAGGCGACCGAGGCGATCAGCTCCTCGGTCTCCTGCCCGCCGGTGCCGTCGCCGATGAGGTGCTCGGTGTTCACCGCGCCGAGCAGGCTGCGCCGGTGGTCGACGAGCACGATCCGCGCCTCCTCGGGCGTGAACCGCTCGGTGATCGTCGTGGCCAGCCCGCGCAGCAGCGTCGACTTGCCCGACCCGGCGTCGCCGAAGACCAGCAGGTGCGGCTCCGCGCCGAAGTCGACCAGCGCCGGGCGCAGGTCCGACTCGGCGATGCCGACCGGCAGGTCCAGCCGCTCGCCGGGCTCGGCGGCGGCCGTCATCGCCGCGTGCGGCACCAGGCTCGGCAGCAGCCGCACGCGCGGCGCCGGCGGGCCGTCCCATGCCGCCGCGGCCGCCCTGACCAGGCCGGCCTGGTCGCCGCCGGTCAGTGAGGGCAGCGCGACCAGCAGGTGCAGCCCGTCGGCGGTGACGCCCCGGCCGGGCGACTCCTTCGGCACGTTCGCCGCGGCCTTGCGCGAGGCGTGCGAGTCGCTGTCGTCGCCGAGGCGCAGCTCGATCCGGGAGCCGAGCAGGTCGCGCAGCGCCGGCCGGAAGTCCATCCACCGCGATGCGGACGCGGCCACATGGATGCCGTACGAGAGGCCACGGGTCGCGATGTCGGTGATCGTGCCCTCGAGGTCCTCGTACTCGCCGCGGACGGTCGACCACCCGTCGATCACCAGGAACACGTCACCCCACGGGTCGTCGCCCCAGCGACCATCGCCCGGCGAAACGTCGCCGGCCGAAGGCGCACCCGACCAGACTTCGCCCGACGAGGGTTCGCCTGACGAGAGTTCGCCCGACGAAAGTTCGCCTGGCGAGACGTCGGCCGGCGGGCCGCCGGACGCGACGCCGGCCCGGTGGCGGCGATACGTGGCCATGCTGTCGATGCCGGCCTCCGCGAACCGCCGCTCCCGTTCGGTGAGCAGCGCGGCGACCTCGCCGACGGTGCGGCGGACCGCGGCCGGGTCGAGCCGGCCCGCGACCCCGCCGACGTGCGGGAGATCGCGGAGCCCGAGCAGCTGCCCGCCGCCGAAGTCGAGGCAGTACACCTGAACCTCGACCGGCGTGTGGGTCAGCGCGAGCGCCGCGATCAGCGTGCGCAGCGCCACCGACTTGCCGCTCTGCGTGCCGCCGACGACCGCCACGTGCCCGTTGGCGCTGTCGAGGTTGAGCCACAGCACCTCGCGGCGCTGCACCAGCGGCTTGTCGACGACCGCGACCGGCACCTGCAACGCCCCGCGCAGCCGGGGGTCGGTGACCGCCAGCCCGCGCCCCGGCTCGGGTGCGACCGGGCCCAGCAGCTCGTCCAGCGGCGGCGACGCGTTGAGCGGCGGCAGCCACACCTGGTGCGCGGGGACGCCCTGCCCGACCAGCCGGTCGACGAGGATCTCGAGCAGGCTGGAGGTGGCGGCCGGCTCGTCGGTCGGGTCGGGCCGCGCGACCGGCGGCGGCACGAACCGCGTGTCATACGCCGTGACCCGCCGCCCGTCGCCGTCGGCACCCGGCCTGCGGCGCCGCCGGTGCGCGCCCGACACGTACGCCGTCTTGAACCTGGCCAGCGGCTCGGTGCCGGCCTTCAGATAGCCGTGCCCGGGCGATCGCGGCAGCTCATACGCGTCGGGGACGCCGAGCACCGTGCGCGACTCCAGCGACGAGAACGTCCGCAGCCCGATCCGATACGACAGGTGCGTGTCGAGCCCGCGCAGCCGCCCCTCCTCGAGCCGCTGCGACGCCAGCAGCAGGTGCACGCCCAGCGACCTGCCGACCCGCCCGATCTGCACGAACAGGTCGATGAACTCGGGCTTCGCCTCCAGCAGCTCGCTGAACTCGTCGCAGATCACCAGCAGGCTCGGCAGCGGCGCGAGCGGCGCCCCACCGGCGCGGGCCCGCTCGTAGTCGCGGAGCGAGTCGTAGTCACCCGCGCGCCGCAGCACCTCCTGCCGCCGCACGACCTCGCCGTTGATCGCGTCGGTCATGCGGTCGACCAGCGGCAGCTCCGCCTCCAGATTGGTGATGAACGCGGCGACGTGCGGCAGCCGGTCCAGCCGCGCGAACGTCGCGCCGCCCTTGAAGTCGATCAGCACGAAGTTGAGCGTCTCCGACGAGTGCGTCGCGGCCAGGCCCAGCACCAGCGTGCGCAGCAGCTCCGACTTGCCGGATCCGGTCGCGCCGATGAGCAGCCCGTGCGGCCCCATCCCATCCTGCGCGGACTCCTTCAGGTCGAGCTCCACCGGCTGCCCCTGCGGCCCCACCCCGATCGGCACCCGCAGCCGGTCCCGGTGCGGGCGCGGCGCCCACGCCCTCGCCACGTCGAGCGACCACGGGTCGTCCAGCGCCAGCATCGCCGCCAGGTCCGCACCGGTGTCCCCTCTGGCGTTTTCCTCGTCGGTGCGGCCGGCGACCGCCAACCGCAACGGAGCCAACCGGCGGGCGATCGCTTCGACCTCGGCGGTGGTGAGCTGGTCGGGCACGCCGATGGACTCACCCGGCACGACGGGATCGCCGCCGGTCGGCACCGACGTCGTCACCAGCCGGCCGCCGGACGGATCGAGCACGATCGCGGTCCGATCGGGCAGCCGCGCCGGCGCGCCGCCCAGGTCGATCAGGGTGACCCCGTCGACGCCGCCGTCGGTGCCGAGGTGGGCGCTGCCGGCCAGGTCCCCGCCGTCGAGCACGACGACGATGTGCGGCGACGAGCGCTGCGCCGCCGCCCGGTCGGGCGCGAACCTTCCCCGGTTGGCGAGCAGGTCGTCGAGAAGGCCCTCCAGCTCGACGGCGGAGTCCGCGACGAGCCGGACCGGCCCGACCGCGTCGGTGCGGGTCGGGTGCATCGCGTGCGGCAACCACTTCGTCCACTCCCACCGCTCCCGGCGGTCGGTCGCGGCGCACACCGCCACCAGCAGGTCTTCCGGCGCGTGGAAGACGACCAGTTGCGCCAGCACGGCCCGCACCAAAGCTGTTGATGCCTCATCGGGAGCCTCTGCGCTCAGATGGATGCGGGCGAAGCTGCGCAGCGAGATCGCGACCGGCAGGTCCGGCACCACCGAGCAGGCGTCGAGGAAGCGGCGCAGCGCCCCGGCCGTCAGCGGCTCCAGATCCTCCAGCGGCCCGGTCAGGGGCGGGTGCAGCGGCGTGGCCAGGGTCTGCGGACCGACCGCCACGCGCACGACCGCGAAGTCACCGTCGCCCGGGCGGCGCTCCCACAGCCGGAAGCTGTCCACCGTCGACCACAGCGAACCCGGATCGGGATGCCGGTAGTGCAGGCCCGTGCGCTGCTTCTCCGCCGTGTCGCGGACCTGTCGCCGCAGCGACGCGAGGTGGCGCAGGTAGTCACGGCGCGCCGCCATCATCTGCGCCTTCTTGGGCCCGCTGCCCGCGCCGGCCGAGGTCAGCAGCATGCCCAGCGTCGAGAAGCCGAAGACCGCCCCGATCACGTAGGAGTAGGTGCCGCCGTCACGCCCGGCGAACAGCAGGGCGGTCGCCAGCGTGCCAGTCAGCATGGGCACCACCTGGACCATCTGCTGCCAGCGCGACGGCGGCGCCGGCGGGATCTCGGGCGGCGCCTGGACAACCAGCTCACCGCTCGGGATCTCGGGCGCGGGGCGCCGAGGCAACCGATTGACGACGATCGTGCTCACGCCAGGCACTGTAAGACCTGCACGAGCGGCGTGGGACGAGGTTGCATCGAGAGTTACATCTCAGTCACACAACGTGCGATCCGAGGTCGCGGGGCGCCATCGTGGCATCGATCGTGGTACCCCTGAGGCATGCCCGCAGCATCCCCTGGCCTGGCCCGCGTGACGATCAACTCGCCCCAGCGGCGCGTCGACGTCGCGCTGCCCGACGGCGTCCCGCTGGCCGAGCTGCTGCCCGAGCTGCTGCAGCACGCGGGGGTCGGCCTTGCCGATGACGGCGAGCGGCACGGCGGGTGGCTCCTGCGACGCGGCGACGGCACCGCGCTGTCCACCACCACCGGCCTGGCCGGTCAGGAGGTCCGCGACGGCGCCGTCCTGCACCTGGTCCCGGCCCGGTCGAGCTGGCCCGATCCCGAGTTCGACGACGTGGTCGACGCGATCGCCGCCGGCGCCCGTCGCCAGGGCGTCGCCTGGAGCCCGGCCGCGACGCGGGCCGCCGCGCTCACCGCCGCCGGCGCCGGCCTGGCCGTCGTCCTCGTCGCCACGGTCCGCGGCGATCTGCCGCTGGTCGCGGCGGCCGCCGCGCTGGTCCTCGTCCTCACCGGCACCGTCGCGTCCAGGGCCTATGGCGACGCGCTGACCGGCGCGGTCGTGGCCGCGTCCGGGCTGCCGTTCGCGGCCGCGTTCGGCTGGCTCAGCGCCCCGCCGCTCGCCGACGCCGCCGGGCGCGCCCTGCTGGCCTGCACGGCGCTCCTCGTCATCTCGCTGCTCGCCGGCGTCGGCGTCGCGCACCTGCTCCGGCTCTTCGTCGCCGCGGCGACCGCCGCGCTGCTCGGCGCCGGGGGCGCGTTCCTGGCCGTGCAGCTGCGCCCGGCCGCGGCGGCCGCCGTCGTCCTCGCGGTCGTCGTGGCCGGCGTCGCGGGCACCCCGCTGCTCGCCATCAGGCTGGGCAAGCTGCCCATGCCGGTCGTCGCCCTGCCCGGCGACCTCACCGCGACCGGCGCGGGCCTCGGCACACCACCGGACCGCGACCGCGTCTTCGCGGCCGTCGCCCGCACCGACGAGATGCTCACCGGCATGCTGCTGGGCTCGGCCCTCGTCGCGGGCGTCGCCGCCGCCGTGCTCACCCACTCCCGCGACGTGTCCGGCCTGGTGCTGGTCGCGGTCGCCGGCATGGCCCTGGTGCTGCGCGCCCGGATGTTCGTCACGGTGCGCCACCGTGTGCCGTTACTCGCGGCGGGCGGGTGTGCCCTGGTCGTGCTCGCCCAGTCCGCTCCGCCGGGGGCGGTGCTGACGTCACTGATCGGGGCGGCGGCGCTGGGCACCGCGCTGGTGGGAGCGCGTGCGGCGTTGCGGCCGTTGTCGCCGTACGCGGGCCGCGCCGCCGACATCCTCGACGTCCTCTGCCTGGTGTCGGCGATCCCGCTGGCCTGCGCCGTGCTGGGTCTCTATGGCCTTCTCCGGTGAGACGCATCGCCCTGTACGGAGCCGCTGACGTGAGGAACGCACCAACCGGCACACGGGCCGCTGACGTGAGCACGCACCGACCGGCACGCGGACCGGTGAAGGACTGAAGGAAGGACGCACCAGGAAGGAGACGCGCTGGCGGGTCCGGGTCGACGACATGAGAACGCACCGACCGGCACGCGGACCGCTGACGTGACGTCGCATCGCCCTGTACGGAGCCGCTGACGTGAGGACGCACCAACCGGCACCCGGACCGCTGACGTGAGGACGCACCGGCCTGTGCGCGGGGCGGTGAAGGGCTGAAGGAAGGACGCACCAGGAAGGAGACGCGCTGGCGGGTCCGGGTCGACGACATGAGAACGCACCGACCTGTACGAGCCGGCTGGCATGAGGATGCATCCCGGCCTGCGCGGCCATCGACGTAGGGGACCCGTCGGCTCAATGAGGGGCTTGACGTGAGCTCGCATCGGATCGGGGTTGGTTCTTGGGGGACGTTTAGCGGCTGGTTAAGAATCTGGCGGGACGCTCAGGATGGCTGACAGAGCCTGCCGGCGCGGTCCAGAATGGGTGGCATCGCACCTGTTTCCCTCTTCCGCGCCGCCGCCCGTGGCCTTGTTACGGCGGTCTTCGTGATGCTGGTGTGCCTGGTCGCGGCGCAGCCGGCCAGCGCTGACCAGACCAGGTCGGCGCAGTGGCAGCTCAACGCGCTCGACGCCAAGGGTGCGTGGAAGGTGTCGACGGGCAGCGGGGTGATCGTGGCGGTGCTCGACAGCGGGGTCGACGCGAAGCATCCCGATCTCGCGGGGCAGGTGCTGCCGGGCGTGGACCTCGTCGACGGCGGTGACGGGCGGGTCGATCCGGTCGGGCACGGCACGACGGTCGCGGGGTTGATCGCGGGGCGGGCCGACGACAACAGCGGCGTGGCCGGCGTCGCGCCGGGGGCGAAGATCCTGCCGGTGCGGGTGCTGGACAGGTCGAACAAGTACGACGACCCAGCGGTCGTCGCCAAGGGTGTGCGGTGGGCAGTCGACCACGGGGCGAAGGTGCTCAACCTGTCGCTCGGCGGCGCGCTGCGCAGCGACGAGATCGCCGAGGCGCTGCGGTACGCGGCGACGCACGACGTCGTCGTCGTGGCCTGCACAGGCAACGTGGCGACGGACCCGTCGATCCACGAGGTCTGGTACCCGGCCCGCGAGCCCGGCGTCGTCGCCGTGGCCGGGCTGAGCGGCGGAGGCTCGGCGCAGCCGAGCGCGAAGCCGGCGCCGAGCACGACCGCCAGTGACAACGCCGGCGGTGCGGCGGGCGGGGCGGGCGGGTTGTGGACAGGCTCGTTGACGGGGCCGGAGACGGTGCTGACCGCGCCCGCTGACAATCTCACCGGTGCCAGGCCCGGTGGCGGGTACTGGCAGGTGCAGGGCACCAGCTTCGCCGCGCCGCTGGTGGCTGCGACGGCGTCGCTGGTCAGGGCGAAGTATCCGACGATGAGCGCCGCGAACGTGATCAACCGGTTGATCGGCACGGCGAAGGATCTGGGGCCGGCGGGGCGGGACGACGAGTTCGGGTTCGGCGAGGTCGATCCGCTGGCGGCGCTGCGGGAGCCGGTGGCCGAGGTGGTCGCGAACCCGCTGACCGTGGCACCGCCGAAGGGCGAGGCCGGGAAGCCTGCTCAGAGTGGGGCGGCGCCGAGGGAAGAGGCCACCGAGGTGCCGCAGGAGGGCGGCGCCGCGCCGTTGCCGGCCAGCGAGGCGGCCGGCCTGGCCCGGGCCCGGCAGGTGGCGGACAGGAGCGTGCCGGTCGGGTCGAGCATCACCGTCGGACTGCTGGCGATGCTGCTGATCCTCGCCGCCGGCGCCGCCGGAGTCGTGCTCCGTCACAGAGCCAGGCACGCCAAGCGCTTCTGACACCGGAGCACACCGGGGCCATCGGAGCAGCCCGGAGCACACGGGAGCACACCGGAGCAGTCATCGGAGCCGTAGGACCACGCGGCCACCAGCCGACCACAAACAAGCGTCAGCGAGCCGAAAGACCCCCGGCGGCAATGCCGTACAGGAGGCGAAAAGGCATCAAGCGCACTTGCCTGTGCCTGTCGGGTCGGTGTGGGTCTTGCCGGCGTCGGCGACGACCGCTGCTTCGTCGGCGGTGATGGCGAAGCCCGTGTTCTGGTCGTCGGCGGCGGCGGCGAAGATGACGCCCAGGACGGTGCCGTCGGGGGAGACGAGCGGGCCGCCGGAGTTGCCGCTGCGGACCAGGGCGCGGATCGTGTAGATCTCGCGGGTGACCTTGCCGTCTTCGTAGATGTCGGGGCCGGTGATGTTGCGGTGCTCGCGGATGCGGGCGGACTGGGCGTTGTACGGGCCGTCCAGCGGGTAGCCGATCACGATGGCGTCGGCGTTGGTCTCGGCCTTCTTCGTGGCGAACGGCATGATCGGGGCGTTCAGCCCCTTGACGTAGAGGACGGCGAGGTCACGGTCGGGGTCGTACGCGACGACGACGGCCTTCTTCTGCGAGCCGTTGACCTCGACCGTGGTGGACTTCGTGCCCGCGACGACGTGGGCGTTGGTCATGACGCGGTCGGTGGCGTAGACGAAGCCGGAGCCCTCGATGCGGCGGGAGCAGCTCTGCGCGACGCCGCGGACCTTGACGACGGAGCGCTCCGACTTCTTCACCAGCTCGGAGCCGGCGAGCTTCGGGTCGGGCGCCTCGACCTCGCGGACGCGGGTGGGCGAGAGGCCGTCGAACACGTCGGGGAAGCCGCGCGTGTCGACCGTGTCGCGCAGCGCCTCGGACAGCTTGTCGGCCTCCGAAGGCATGAGCTTGTCGACGCCGTTGAGGATGAACGAGTTGCTCACCGAGCGGGCCAGCCACGGCAGCGACGACTGGCTCAGGGGCGCGGCGACGAGCCAGACCACGACGAGGACGGCGATGACGGAGACGACCGCGCCGCCGGCGTTGTCGAGGCCCTGCGCGGTGCGGTTGACGATCGCCGTGCGCAGCCGGTTGCCGACGAAGCTGGCGAGGGCCTGACCGGCGACCGCGAGCCCGAAGACCGCCGCCAACGAGATGACGACCCGGATCGGGTCGTCATCGAAGTGTTCGGCCACGAGTGGCCCGATGCGCAGTCCGAGCAGCGCGCCGCCGAAGAACCCGGCGAAGGACAGCAGACCAACGAGGAACCCCTGGCGGTAGCCGTTGACGGCGAACATCACCACGAGGAGCACAAGGACGATATCGATCACGCTGCCAGACACGCATTCAGCCTACGGGGGCGGCACCAGGTGTCGGCAGTTCCTCAACCCGGTCTGTCGGCCACTCGACCGCCCATCCGCCGAGTTCCAGCAGCGTGGAGACCACGCCGGCGGTGAACCCCCACACCAACATGTCGTGAATCCGAAACGCCGGACCGATCCAGCCGCTCGGGTGACGCACGCGGAGACGGTTCGCCGGGTCGACCAGGTCACGGATCGGCAGGCGCTCGACCCGGGCCACCTCGGCCGGATCGGCGGGGCCGACGAGATGTGGCGAGCGCCACCACGCGACGACCGGCGTGACGAGGAAGTTGCTCACCGGGATCCACAGGGTGGGCAGGGTCGTGATCACCTCGACGCTCGCCGGGTCGAGCCCGACCTCCTCCTCCGCCTCGCGCAGCGCGCACGCGATCGTGTCGGCGTCGGTCGGGTCGACCGCGCCGCCCGGGAACGCGGGCTGGCCGGCATGGTTCCGCATCGTGGCGGCCCGCTGCAGCATCAGGATGTCGGGGCCGCTCTCCTCCTGCTCGCCGAAGAGCACCAGCACCGCGCTCTGCCGCGGCCCCTCGCCGTCGGGGGTCGGCAGTCGCGTGAAGTCGCTCGCCGAGGTGTCCCGGAGGCGGTCGAGCAGGGGTTGGAGCCAGTCGGGACGGTCACTCACGCGGGCACCTCAATCCCCAGATACCCGGCCGTGAGGGCGCGGATCTTCTCCTCGTCGAGGGCTTCCCCCTGGTACGTGTGGACGATCCGTCCCCCCGGCGCGACGAACAGTGTGGCCGGCAGCGCGCTGGAGACGGGTTTGCCCACCGCCTGGCTCAACGCGATCGAGAACTGCTGGTCGCGGTCCTCCAGCATCGGGAATGTCAGCTTCTTGTCATCGATCACCGACTGCGCGGCGCTCCGCGAGTCCTTGACGACCACGCCGACGACCCGGACCTTGCCGCCGGCCGCCGTCACGAACCGCTGGAACGCGGGCAGCTCCGTGCGGCAGGGCTCGCAGTACGACCCCCACAGGTTGATGATCGTCGGCGCGTTGCCGAGCAGCGCCGCGTCGACGTAGCGACCGCCGTCGAAGCACTTCACGGCCATCGCGGGCAGCGGCTTGCCGTCGTTCGAGGCGGCGGCGGGCGACTCGACGGGGGTCAGGCACGGCGGGCCGGTCGGTGCGGCGGCGGCTGTGTCGTCGGCTGCCGGTGCGTCGCCGGTACAGCCGGACAGGGCGAGCAGGGCGGCCACGACCAGCCCGGTGAGCAGGCGCTTCATGAGGCGAGCGCCAGTTCGGTCAGCTCGGCGACCCGTGGCCCCTTCAACAGGCCGATCGCCGCCTCGAGGCTCGTTTCGCCTATCCCGTACGAGGGGCAGTCGCGCCGCAACGTGCAGGCACCGCACGCCGGTTTGCGGGCGTGACAGACCCGGCGCCCGTGGAAGATCACCCGGTGCGACAGCATGGTCCAGTCGCGGCGCTCGATCAGCGCCCCGACCGCGTGCTCGATCTTCACCGGGTCGGTCTCCGTGGTCCAGTGCCAGCGCTGGGTGAGCCGCTGGAAGTGCGTGTCGACGGTGATGCCGGGCACACCGAACGCGTTGCCGAGGATCACGTTGGCGGTCTTACGCCCGATCCCGGGCAGCGCGACGAGCGCGTCGAGCGTGCCGGGCACCTGCCCGTCGTGCCGATCGATCAGCGCCTGCCCCAGCTTCATCAGCGAGTCGGTCTTGTTGCGGAAGAACCCGAGCGGCACGAGCATGTCCTGCATCTCGATCCGGTCGGCGGCCGCGTACGCGGCGGCGTCCGGGTAGCGCGCGAACAGCTTCGGGGTCACCTGGTTGACCCGCACGTCGGTGGTCTGCGCGGACAGGATCGTGGCGACGGCAAGCTCCAGCGGGGTGCTGAAATCCAGCTCGCAGTGCGCGTCGGGATGGATCTGCGCGAGTGCCCGCCCCATCCTGCGCGCACGCCGCTTCAGCCCCAGCGCAGTCTCAGTCACGCTCCGACTCTACGTCGCCGCCCGGCGGCGACCGGCTCAGCGTCACCGCGCGGAGCCGGCCGGCCCAACGTCAGCCGCCTGGCTGGGTGATGGTCCCGTCGGCGGCGATCTTCGCCCCCGTGGACGGGAAGTCCTGCTTCGTCAGGTTGGAGACGAACGGGATCGCCTGCTTCTTCGGGTCCGGCTTCGGCAGGCCCGGCGCCACCATGTACGTCGCGGTCAGCGATCCGCTCTTGAACGTGCCGTCGCCGGTCATCGTCACCTTGAGCACCCCGCCGATGCCGACGGTGCCGTTGTAGCTCAGCGCCTTGTAGCCGGCGAAGTTGCCGAGGCTGTACGCGATCAGCCGGCCCTTGTAGAACTCCATCGCCCGCATGACGTGCGGCCCGTGCCCGACGACCAGGTCGGCGCCGGCGTCGATCACCTTGTGCGCGAACGCGATCGTGTCGCACCGGTTCTCCCCGAGGAAGAACTCCGTGCCGGGCTTGGTGTGCGTCTTGTCGGAGCCTTCCGCGCCCTGGTGGACCTGGACGACGACCAGGTCGGCCTTGGTCGCGGCCTCCTTGATGATCGTCTCCGCCGCGCCGAGGTCGCTGCACAGGTTCGACCACTTGTATGACGAGAACCCGACGACCGCGATCTTCACGCCCTTCGCCTCGCCGACCGAGATCATCCCCGGCCATCCGGTGTACTTGATCCCGGCGCCGTCGAGGGCTTTCTGCGAGTTCTTGTACCCGACCTCACCGAAGTCGTAGGCGTGGTTGTTCGCCATGGTCATCATGTGGAACCCGGCGTCCTTGAGGTTGCTGACGTAGCCGGGCGGGGTCCGGAACGCGAAACACGTCTTGCCGGCCGACTCCGCGGAGCACTTGCCGACGCCCGTGTCCTCGGTCAGCACCTGCTCCAGGTTGCCCATCTGGAAGTCCGCGGTCAGGAACTCCTTGACCGGGTCGAAGAACCCCTTGCCGTTGTTGGGCGGCAGCCCGCCCGGCGCCATGCCCATCACGATGTCGCCGGTGGCGGTCATCGTGACCTCCTGCCCGGCCGCCCCGCCCGCCGCGGGCGCGGACGTGCCGCCGCCCGGCGTGCTCGCCTGGCCGCCCGGCTGCGCGACCGCCGGCTGGCTCTTGGCCGGCTCCGGGTCGTCACCGCCCAGGAACGTCGCCGCGCCCGCCGTCCCGGCCCCGATCACCAGCGCCGCGAGCACGCCCAGGATGATCGCCGTCCGGCGGCCGCCCCCGCTCTTCTCCGGCGGCGCCTCCCCGGGCAGCGGCAGCTTCCGCCGCCCGGCCCGCTCCTCGGGCTGATACGCCTGCGCCGCGAACAGGTCGTCCGGCCCGCGGGTCGCCCCCGGGTCCGGCGCCCGCGTGGCGTTGTAGACCGGCCCGGCCGCCTGGGCGCCGTAGACCGGCCCCGAGGACTGCCCGGTGCCGAAGCCCCGGCCGGAGGGGCCGTCGTTGTAGCTGGGTCCTTCGCCGTACGCGGTTCCTTCGCCGTACAGCGGACCGCTCACCGCACCGCCCGAGGCCCGCAGCCCGGCGTCGCGGAACGTGCCCGTGGCCTGCGGGTGCGGATCCCTGAGCGGCCCCGACGGCGGCACGTCCCGCAGCGCGCCGCCCTGCGGGTCGCCGTCGCGGAACGTCCCCGTCGCCGGCGGCCGGCCTTCCCGGAACGCACCGGTGGCCTGCGGGTCCGCGTCACGGAACGTCCCCGTCGCGGGCGGGCGGGCCTCCCGGAACGCGCCCGCGGCCTGCGGGTCCGCGTCGCGGAACGTGCCGGTCGCGGGCGGGCGGCCGTCACGGAACGAGCCGGTGGCCTGCGGGTCGCCGTCGCGGAAGGTGCCGGCGGCCTGCGGGTCGCCGTCGCGGAAGGTCCCCGTCGCCGGCGGCCGGGCCTCCCGGAACGCGCCCGTGGCCTGCGGGTCCGCGTCGCGGAACGTGCCGGTCGGCTCGGCGCCGGGGACGGCGGCGGCGCCATACGTGCCGCTCACCGGCCTGGCGCTGCCGCGGACCTGGCCCGTGGCCGGCGCGCCCGGGTCGAACAGCGGTCCGGCCGGCGAAGCGCTCCCCCGGACCTGCCCCGTCGGCTGCCCGCCGGTCTCGAACATGGAGCCCGACGGCTGCGCGCTCCCCCGGACCTGGCCGGTGGCCGGCGCGCCCGGGTCGAACAGGGAGCCGGTCGGCTGGGCGCTGCCCCGCGCCGGAAGGCCCGCGTCGAACGGCGGGGGCGGCGGCGCGGCCGAGCCCCGCACCGGGGGCGGGCCGTCATAGCCGGCCGGCGCGGCACCCCGCGGCGGGCCGGCCGGGTCGAACAGCGGTCCGGCCGGCGAAGCGCTCCCCCGGACCTGGGAGGTGCCCTGCGCACCCCCGCCGAAGGCCGGGCCGGAAGTCGGCTGCGGGCCGCGGGCGTCGTCGGGCGCCCACGCGCTGGGCGGCTGCGTCGCCCGGAAGTCGCCGCCGCGCAGCTCGCCGCCCTGCGGATCGCCGGGACGAGGATCGCCAGCACGGGGATCGCCGGAGCGGGGGTCAGGACGGGTGTCGGCGCGCCAGGCGGCCGTCGCGGGATCGGCACCACGACCGTCGCCGCCCCAGACGGCGGCACCGGCGTCGGCGCCCCACGCCGCAGTCCCGGGCTCGGCGGCCCAGTCGCCGGCGCGCGGATCCTGGCCGGGCGGGCCGTAACCTTCGTCGCGGCCGGGCGGTTGGTCCTGTGGAGGCTGCTCGCGATCGTCGGGCCAACGGGAAGGCGATCCGCCGTACACCGTCATGCGCTTCCCACCCCACAGCTGAAACCGGTGGGGTCCACTCGCCCCGCGGCGAACATATCGCACCCCCGCGACCTCGTGACCGTCCGGTTCCGCTGCGTCACCGGTACCGTCGAGAAGGGGCGCGCCCGCAGGTCGGCATGTATTGTGATCACCCTGCCCGACGCCCGGGAGACGACCCCGTGTGCATAAACTGACGTTCGCGTGATTGCTCATGGCGAGCGACGCGCCGACGGATTCGAGGTGGACGCGATGGACGAGGTACTGGCGCGCAGCGGCATTTTCCAGGGCGTCGAGCCCGAGGCTGCCGAATCCCTCGCCAAGGAGATGGAGACGATCGACGTCCGCAAGGGCGAGATCGTGTTCAGTGAGGGCGAGCCGGGCGACAGCCTGTACATCGTGCTGTCCGGAAAGATCAAGGTGGGTCGCCGCGCCGCGGACGGCCGGCAGAACCTGATCGCCGTGATGGGCCCGAGCGACATGGTCGGCGAGCTGTCGCTCTTCGACCCGGGGCCGCGCACCGCGACCGCCACGGCGGTGCTCGACACGCGGCTGGCCCGGCTGCGCAAGCAGGCGCTGCGGCCCTGGCTGACCAACCGGCCGGAGATCGCCGAGCAGCTGCTGCGCGTGCTGGCCAGGAGGCTGCGCCGCACCAACGACGCCCTCGCCGACCTGATCTTCACCGACGTGCCGGGCCGGGTCGCCAAGACCCTGCTGCAGATGGCGGGCCGCTTCGGCACCCGCGACGGCGGCGTCCTGCGGGTCAACCACGACCTGACCCAGGAGGAGATGGCGCAGCTCGTCGGCGCCTCGCGCGAGACGGTCAACAAGGCCCTCGCCGACTTCGCCTCCCGCGGCTGGCTCCGCCTCGACGGCAAGAGCGTCATCATCATGGACCCCGAGCGCCTGGCCCGCCGCGCCCGCGTCTGAGGCACAGAGGAACAGGACCACAGAGAAACAGGACAGAGGAGCGGAACAGACACCCCAAAAAGGCACGCCGCCGCGTGCCTTTTTGCTTGCGGTCAAAAAAGTCAGGCTTGACTGTTTGTTTTGAACGGGCCAACCTCGAAGGTGTGAGCGCAACCCGAGCCCCGCAGCAGGAGCGCAGCCGCGCCACCCAGCAGCGCCTGCTGGAGGCGACCGTCGACTGCCTGGTCCTGCACGGCTGGTCGGGCGCCACGACCACCGTCATCGCCGAGCGCGCCGGCGTCTCCCGCGGCGCCCAGCTGCACCACTACCCGACCCGCGCCGCCCTGGTGCTCGCCGCCGTCACGCACCTCGCCGAGCGGCGGGCCGAGGAGATCCGCACCGAGGCGGCCGCGCTCACCGGCGACCGCGACGAGCGGCTCGACAAGGTCCTGGACATGCTGGCGGCCGCGTTCACCGGTCCGTTGTTCGTCGCCGCCCTCGAGGTGTGGGTCGCCGCCCGCACCGACGCCGACCTCCGCGACGCGCTGGTGCCCCTGGAGGCGCGGGTGGGCCGCGAGATGCACCGCCTGACGGTCGAGTTGCTCGGGGCCGACGAGCGCCGCCCGGGCGTCCGCGAGGCGGTGCAGGCGACCCTCGACCTGCTGCGCGGCCTCGGCGTGGCCAACCTGCTCACCGACGACAGTCACCGCCGCGGCCAGCTGCTCGCGGCGTGGAAAGTGCAGCTCACGACGATCCTGGGGACCTGAGATGGTGACGTTGGACGACGTCCTGCAAGACCTGGAGGCGGAGTCGGCATCGCTCGACCGCCTCGTGTCGGCGCTGGACGACAAGGACTGGAGCCGGCCGACCCCCGCGCAAGGGTGGACGGTCGCGCACCAGATCGCGCACCTGCACTGGACCGACACGGTGGCGACCCTCGCGGCGACCGACCCGGCGGCGTTCATCGAGCGGATGAGCGCGATCGAGGACCCGTTCACGATGGTGGACCGCGCGGCGGCCGAGCACATCGCCCCGCCCGAGGAGCTGCTGCGCCGCTGGCGCGACGGCCGCGACGCGCTGGCGAAGGCGCTGGCCGGTAGACCCAAGGACGAGAAGCTGCCGTGGTTCGGCACCGCGATGTCGCCGCTGTCGAGCGCGACGGGCCGGATGATGGAGACGTGGGCGCACGGCCAGGACGTGGCCGAGACGTTCCCGGAGCGGCCCGACGCCCAGGAGCACCGCCGCCCGACGGACCGCCTGCGGCACGTGGCCAACCTCGGTTTCCGCACGATCGGGCACAGCTTCCTCAGCCACGGCCGTGGCGCGCCGGCGGGCCCGTTCCGGGTCGAGCTGTCCACGGTGGACGGCGCGCTGTGGACGTTCGGACCCGAGGACGCGCCGAACCGGGTCGCCGGCCCGGCCCTGGACTTCTGTCTGCTGGTCACCCAGCGCAGAAACCCGGCCGACCTCGGGCTGCAGGCCACCGGTGACGAGGCGCGGGAGTGGATGACCCTCGCCCAGGCGTTCGCCGGGCCGCCCGGGCAGAAGCGGGAGCCGCGGCAGTGATCCGCGTCGGCAACGCCTCGGGGTTCTACGGCGACCGCGCCACCGCCTGGCAGGAGATGCTCGACGGCGGCCCGCTCGACGTGCTCACCGGCGACTATCTCGCCGAGCTGACCATGCTGATCCTGGCCAAGGACCGCATGAAGGACCCGGGCACCGGCTACGCCAAGACGTTCCTCAGGCAGCTGGAAGGCTTCCTGCAGACCGCCCGCGACCAGGGCACGAAGATCGTCACGAACGCCGGCGGCCTCAACCCGGCCGGCCTGCGGAAGGCGATCGAGGCCGTCGCGCCGGGCGTCAAGGTCGCGCACGTGGAGGGCGACGCCATCGCGCCCAACGCCAACGCGTACCTCGGCGCGTTCGGCATCGCCGAGTGCCTCAAGGCCGGTGCGGACGTCGTCGTCACCGGCCGGGTCACCGACGCGTCCCTGGTCGTCGGCCCCGGCATCGCCCGCTACGGCTGGACCCCCGGCGACCTCGACGCCCTCGCCGGCGCCACCGTCGCCGGCCACATCCTCGAGTGCGGCGCCCAGGCGACCGGCGGCAACTACTCGTTCTTCACCGAGATCCCCGACCTCGACCATGCCGGCTTCCCGATCGCCGAGCTGCACGGGGACGGGTCGTCGGTCATCACCAAGCACCCCGGCACCGGCGGCGCCGTCACGGTCGACACGGTCACCGCGCAGCTGCTGTACGAGATCGGCGCCCCCGAGTACCTCGGCCCGGACGTCACCACCCACTTCGACACGATCCGGCTCACCCAGCTCGGACAGGACCGGGTCGAGGTCACCGGGGTCAAGGGCAGCCCCCCGCCGGACACGCTGAAGGTCGGCACCATCGCCCTCGGCGGCTTCCGCAACAGCATGACGTTCGTCCTGTGTGGACTGCGCATCGAGGAGAAGGCGGCCCTCGTCGAGCGGCAGCTGCGGCGCAGGCTGGACCACCCGATGGAGTTCACGCTGGCCCGCACGGACCACCCCGACGCCGACGACGAGCAGCGGGCGAGCGCGCTGCTGGCCGTGCACATCAAGAGCACCGACCAGAAGGCGGCCGGCCGGGCCTTCTCGCAGGCGGCCGTCGAGCTGGCCCTGGCCTCCTACCCCGGCCTCACGCTGACCGGCCCGCCGGGCGACGCCACGCCCTTCGGAGTGTTCTCAGCGGGTTCGGTACCGCGCGGCGAGGTCCCGCACGTCGCGGTCCTGCCTGACGGCAGCACAGTGGAGGTCCGATGAGAGTGCCGCTGGGGACGCTGTTCGGGGCCAGGTCCGGCGACAAGGGCGGCGACGCCAACATCGGCGTCTGGGCACGCTCCGACGAGGCGTACGCGTGGCTGCGGGCCACGCTCACCGAGGACCTGCTCAAGACGCTGCTGCCGGAGGTCCGCGACGTCAGCCGGTATGAGCTGCCGAATCTCCGCGCGCTCAACTTCGTCGTGCGCGGCATCCTCGGCGACGGGGTCGCGGCCAGCACCCGCTTCGACCCGCAGGGCAAGGCCCTCGGCGAGTGGCTGCGATCGAGGGTCGTCGACATCCCCAACGAGCTGCTGCCATGATCGACGCGTTCGCGAAGCCGGAGCTGCGGGACCTTGTGCGGAAATTCACCCGCAACGAGATCGTGCCGCACCTCGACGCGTGGGAGCGGGCCGGCGAGGTGCCGCGCGACCTGCACCGCAAGGCCGCCGAGCTGGGCCTGCTCGGGATCGCGTTCCCGGAGGAGGTCGGCGGCGAGGGCGGCGACCTGCTCGACTCGATCGTGGTCACCGAGGAGATCATCCAGTCGGGTGGCTCGTCGGGGCTGATCGCGGCCCTGTTCACCCACGGGATCGCGCTGCCGCACATCGTCGCGAGCGGCGACGCCGACCTCATCGACAGGTACGTGCGGCCCACCCTGCGCGGCGAGCGCATCGGCTGCCTGGCGATCACCGAACCTGACGGCGGATCCGACGTCGCCGGGATCCGGACCACCGCGAAGACCGACGGCGACTCGTACACCGTGAACGGCACGAAACTCTTCATCACCAGCGGCGCCAGGGCCGACTTTGCCACCACTGCGGTGCGGACCGAGGACGGCGTGCGGCTGGTCGTGGCGGAAGGCTTCACCGTCACCAGACGGCTGGAGAAGATGGGCTGGCACTGCTCGGACACCGCCGAGCTGTCCTTCGTGGACGTGCGGGTGCCGAGAAGCCACGACGTCGGCGGCATCCAGACGCTGCTGGCGCACTTCGCCGCCGAGCGGCTGTCCCTCGCCGTGCAGTGCTACGCGACCGCGCAGCGGTGCCTCGACCTGACGCTCGCCTGGGTCCGCGACCGGCACACGTTCGGGCGGCCGCTCGCCGGTCGGCAGCTGGTCATGCACCGGCTCGCCGAGATGGCCCGGCAGGTCGACGTCGCCCGCACCTATGTGCGACACACCGCGCTGCGTGTCGCAAGCGGCGATCAACTCGTTACGGAGGTGGCGATGGCGAAGAACACGGCGGTCGCGGCCTGCGACCACGTCGTCGACCAGGCCGTGCAGCTGCACGGTGGCCTCGGGTATCTGCGCGACGCCGAGGTCGAGCGCCATTACCGGGACGCTCGGATCATGGGCATCGGCGGCGGGACCACGGAGATCATGAACGAGATCATCGCGAAGCAGTTGGGGGTCTGAGGCATGCCGATCCTGACCAGTGCGTTGGACCCGCGCGGGGCCGCCTACCTGGACAACCGGGAGGCGATGCTGGAGCGGCTGACCGAGCTGGACTCGGCGCTGCGGCAGGCCCGCGGCGGGGGCGGCGAGAAGTACGTGACCAGGCACCACGCCCGCGGCAAGCTGCTGCCCCGCGAGCGGATCGAGCTGCTGGTCGACCGCGACTCGCCGTTCCTGGAGATCTGCCCGGTCGCCGCGTGGGGCACCGACTACCCGGTCGGGGCGAGCGTCGTCACCGGCATCGGCATCGTCGAGGGCACGCCGTGCGTGATCGTGGCGAACGACCCCACGGTCCGCGGCGGCGCGGTCAACCCGTTCTCGCTGAAGAAGACCCAGCGGGCGGGGCAGATCGCCCGCGAGAACCGGCTGCCGATGATCAACCTGGTCGAGTCCGGCGGCGCGGACCTGCCCCAGCAGGCGGAGATCTTCATCCCGGGCGGTGCGGCGTTCCGCGACCTGACCCGGCTGTCGGCGGCGGGCATCCCGACGGTCGCGGTGGTGTTCGGCAACGCGACGGCCGGCGGCGCGTACGTGCCCGGCATGTCGGACTACACGATCTTCGTGCGGGACCGGGCGAAGGTGTTCCTCGCCGGCCCGCCGCTGGTGAAGATGGCCACCGGCGAGACCGTCGACGACGAGACGCTCGGCGGCGCCGCGATGCACGCCTCCCGCTCCGGCCTGGCCGACTACATCGCGGAGGACGAGCGCGACGCGCTCCGCCTCACCCGGGGCGTCGTCCGCAATTTCGGGCATTCCGTCGGCCGGAGCTACGGCGCCGAGCCCAAGTTCGACGCCGATGACCTCCTGGGCATCCCGAGCGCCGATCTCCGCGTCCCCTTCGATCCCCGCGAGATCCTCGCGCGGATCCTCGACGGCAGCGAGTTCGACGAGTTCAAGCCCGCCTACGGGCAGGCCCTGTGCACCGGCTGGGGCGCCATCCACGGCCACCGCATCGGCGTCCTCGCCAACGTCCGCGGCGTGCTCTTCTCCGCCGAGGCGCAGAAGGCGGCCCAGTTCATCCAGCTCGCCAACGCCGCCGGCACGCCGCTGCTCTTCCTGCAGAACACCACCGGGTACATGGTGGGCAGCGAATACGAGCAGGGCGGCATCATCAAGCACGGCGCGCTCATGATCAACGCGGTGGCGAACTCCAGGGTCCCGCACGTGACGGTCAACATCGGCGCGTCCTACGGCGCCGGCAACTACGGCATGTGCGGCCGCGCCTTCGAGCCGCGGTTCCTCTTCACCTGGCCCAACGCCAAGTCGGCCGTCATGGGCCCGCAGCAGCTCGCCGGGGTGCTGTCGATCGTCGCCCGGCAGGCCGCGGAGGCCAAGGGCCACGCCTACGACGAGGAGCAGGACCGCACCATGCGGTTCATGGTGGAGCACAAGGTCGAGCAGGAGTCGGCCGCCCTGTTCCTGTCCGGCCGCCTGTACGACGACGGCGTCATCGACCCGCGCGACACCCGCACCGTGCTCGGCATGTGCCTGGCACTCGTCCGTTCAGGTGACCAGAACCCCAACTTCGGCGTCTTCCGCCTCTAAGCAAAGGACCAGCCGTGATTCGCAGGCTACTTGTCGCCAACCGCGGCGAGATCGCCCGGCGGGTGTTCGCCACCTGCCGGGCGATGGGCGTCGAGACGGTCGCCGTCTACTCCGACTCCGACGCCGACGCGCCGCACGTCGCCGAGGCCGACTACGCCGTCCACCTGCCGGGCAACGCGCCGGCCGCCACCTACCTGCGCGGCGACCTGCTCATCGCGGCGGCCCGCAAGTGCGGCGCCGACGCGGTGCACCCCGGCTACGGGTTCCTGTCGGAGAACGCCGAGTTCGCGCGGGCCGTCATCGACGCCGGGCTCACCTGGGTCGGGCCGTCGCCGAAGGCGATCGCGCTCATGGGCTCGAAGATCGAGGCGAAGGCGCTGCTCGCCGACGTGGGCGTGCCGATGCTGCCGACCGCGCTCGAGCCCGAGCAGGTGGAGGCGTTCCCGGTCCTGGTGAAGGCGTCCGCGGGCGGCGGCGGCCGGGGCATGCGCATCGTGCGGGACCGCGAGTCGCTCGCGGAGGCGGTCGCGGCCGCGCGGCGCGAGGCGGCGTCGGCGTTCGGCGACGGCACAGTGTTCTGCGAGCGGTACATCGAACGCGCCCGCCACATCGAGGTCCAGATCATGGCCGACTCGCACGGCAACGTCGTGACGCTCGGCGAGCGCGAGTGCTCCATCCAGCGCCGGCACCAGAAGATCGTCGAGGAGACGCCGTCGCCGGCCGTCGACCCGCAGCTGCGGGACCGGCTCTGCCAGGCGGCGATCGCCGCCGCCCGGGCGGTGTCCTACGTGGGCGCCGGCACCGTCGAGTTCCTCCTCGCGCCGTCGGGCGAGTTCTTCTTCCTGGAGATGAACACCCGCCTGCAGGTCGAGCACCCGGTCACCGAGTGCGTCGTCGGCGTCGACCTCGTGCGGCTCCAGCTGGTCGTCGCCGAGGGCGGGTCGCTGCCGTTCAACGGCCCGCCGCCGCTGCGGGGGCACGCGATCGAGGTCCGCCTGTACGCCGAGGACCCCGCCTACGCGTGGATGCCCTCGACCGGCACGCTGCACCGCTTCGACGTGCCGGGCGTCGCGCACGCGTTCGGCCCGCTGCCCGCCCCGGGGCTGCGCCTGGACGCCGGGGTCGTGGACGGCTCCGTGGTCGGCGTGCACTACGACCCGATGCTCGCGAAGCTCATCGCCTGGGCGCCGACCCGCGCCGAGGCCGCCCGGATGCTGTCCAACGCCCTCGCCCGCGCCCGCTTCCACGGCGTCACCACCAACCGGGACCTGCTGGTGCGGGTGCTGCGGCACTCGGCGTTCCTGGCCGGCGGCACCGACACCGGCTTCCTCGACCGGCACCCCGAGGTCTTCGTGCCGCTGCTGTCCTCCGTGGACGCCGTGCGCCTGTCGTGCCTCGCCGCCGCGCTGTCCGGCGCCGCCCGCCGCGCCAAGCGGGCCACCCTGCCGGGGCTGCCCTCCGGATGGCGCAACGTCCCGAGCTCGCTGCAGTCGGTGGTGTACGAGGGGCCGACCGGCATCATCGAGGTCGGCTACCGGCTGGACCGCCTCAACGACCTGGCCGCCTGGGCGGTGCGCCGCGTCGACCCCGACGACGTCGACCTGCCGGGCGCCGCGCTCGACCCGGCCGGCGCGCCCGACCACCCGCCGGTCGAGATCCTGTCCGCGACCGGCGACCAGGTCGTGCTCGACGTCGCCGGGGTGCGGCTGCACTTCTCCGTGCACGAGGTCGGTCCGGTGTCCTACGTGGACAGTCCCGAGGGTTCGGTGACGCTGGCCGAGCTGCCCCGCTACCCGCTGCCGGTCGCCGAGCAGCCCGAAGGTTCCCTGATCGCACCGCTGCCCGGCGCGGTCGGCCGCGTGCTCGTCGTGCCCGGCCAGCGGGTCGCCGCCGGCGAGCTGCTGCTGACCGTGGAGGCGATGAAGCTCGAACACCCCGTCCACGCCCCCACCGACGGGGTCATCAGCGACCTGCGGGTCGCCGCCGGCTCGCAGGTGGAGTCGGGAGCCCTGCTGGCGGTGCTGTCGCCGGCCTAGCTCTGGTTATCGCTATTTGCGACTGTCGCTTTGATTTCCGCCCGATTGGAGCCCACCCCTCATGGACTTCGACTACACCCAGGAACAGCAGGACCTCCGCGACGCGGTGGCGAAGCTCGGCAAGCGCTACGGGCACGAGTACTTCGTGCGCAAGGCGAAGGCCGGCGAGCACTCCGACGAGCTGTGGGACGAGGCGGCCAAGCTCGGCTACCTCGGCGTCAGCGTCCCCGAGGAGTTCGGCGGCGGCGGTGGCGGCATCACCGAGCTGGCGATCGTCTGCGAGGAGCTGGCCGCGGCCGGCGCGCCGCTGCTGCTGCTCGTGGTGTCGCCCGCGATCGCCGCGACGATCGTCGACCGGCACGGCACGCAGGCACAGCGGTCCCGCTGGCTGCCGGGCTTCGCCGACGGCACGCGGAAGGTCTGCTTCGCCATCACCGAGCCCGACGCCGGCTCCAACTTCCACAAACTGTCCACCGTGGCCCGCCGCGACGGCGACGACTACGTGATCACCGGCCGCAAGGTGTACATCTCCGGCGTCGACGAATGCTCGCAGGTCATGCTCGTCGCCCGGATGGCCGACGACCGCACCGGCAAGCTCAAGCCGGCGCTGTTCATGGTCCCCACGGACGCCCCCGGACTCACCATGTCCAAACTGGACATGGAGATCGTGTCGCCGGAGAACCAGTTCCTGCTGTTCTTCGACGAGGTGCGGGTCCCGGCCTCCTGCCTGATCGGCGAGGACCCCGACGCGGGCCTGCCGGCGCTGTTCTCCGGCCTCAACCCGGAGCGGATCACGGTCGCGGCGATGGCCTGCGGCACCGCGCGGTATGCGCTGGAACGGGCCTCCACCTACACCGCCTCCCGCTCCGTCTGGGGCCGCCCCATCGGCAGCCACCAGGGCGTCGCGCACCCCATGGCGCACGCGCACATCCAGGTCGAGCTGGCCCGGCTCATGGTCGCGAAGGCGGCGGCCCTCTACGACGCGGGCCGCGACCTGGAGGCGGGCGTCAACGCCAACATGGCCAAGTACGCGTCGGCGGAGGCGTCGGCGCTGGCCGTGGACACCGCGATCCAGGCACACGGCGGCAACGGCATGACCACCGAGTACGGCGTCGCGACCCTGCTCGGCGCCACCCGCGCCGGCCGCATCGCGCCGGTCTCGCGGGAGATGATCCTCAACTTCGTCGCCCAGCACCTGATGGGGCAGGAGAAGTCCTACTGACGCGCAGCTGCTGGCCGGTGAACGTGCCCGGCGGCTCGCCGGCCAGGCAGCGGAACGTGGTCGGTCCCGCCTGCTGCTGCGCCACGTCGGGCAGCAGCACGTCCACGTCCCATCCCACCGCCGGCAGGTACACGAGCAGCAACGTCTTCACGCTGCACACCTCGCGGACCGTCTGGCTGTCCTGGGCCGACCGCACCTGGCTGCCCTTGGGAAGCTCGCCGTAGGCGAACACCTCCCAGGTGTGCGGCGTCTCACAGCCGACCGGCTTCTTGGCCGCGTCGAAGCACTCCACGGTCTGCGAGCAGCGGGCGGCCTTCGGCGCGGTCGGCGGGCAGGCGATCGTCGCCGGGACGCCCTTCTCGGGGGCCGCGCTCGCGGTCGGGCTCTTCGCCGGGTCCGGGCCTTCCTTCTTGCCGGCCTTCAGGTTGTACGCGATACCGGCGCCGGCGAGGGCCGCCACGAGCAGCAGGACGGCCGCGGCGACCAGGATGAACCGCTTGGCGCCCGGCGGCGGGGTCGGCGTGTCGAGCACGATCTCCGGCCGCTCTTCGATGCCGTGCTGGACCGTTTTGTCGGGATCCTCCCTCATCTCGGTCGGCGGCTTCGACGTGTACACCGGCTCCACCGGCGGCGATCCGAGCGGCGGGACGACCACCTGCGGCGGCGCTTCCAGGCGCAGGTTGATCAGCTGGTCGCGGAGCTCGATCGCGGACGGCCGGGCGGTCTCGTCGTTGGCCATGCCGGCCCGCAGCACCGCCATCAGGCTCTCGGGGCAGCCGGGCAGGTCGGGGATCTGCTCGTTGAACATGTCGACCAGCGACAGCAGGCTCGGCGCCTGGTCCTCCCGCCACCGCGGCGGGCGCCCACGCATGAGCGCGTACAGCGTGGCGCACAGCGAATACACGTCCGCGGACCCGGCCGGCGGCGACTGCCGGAACGTCTCCGGCGGCGCGTAGGCCGGCGTCAGCGTGTCGAGCGTCATGGACTCGTCGCGCCACTCGGCCAGGATCGCCAGCCCGAAGTCCGCGAGCGCCGGCTCCCCGAACCGGCTGAACAGGATGTTCGCCGGCTTCACGTCCCGGTGCAGCACCCCCAGCGCGTGCGCGTCGGCCAGCGCATCAGCGATCTTGAACCCGACGTCCCGCGCCTCGGCCGCGCTGAGCGGCGAGTCCCGCATCCGCTCGGCGTACGACCCGTCGCACAGCTCCATGATCAGGTACGGGTGCCCGAGGTCGGTGACCCCCGCGTCGAACAGGTCGACCACGTGCGGGTGGCTCGACATCCGCCCGGCGGCCCGCGCCTCCCGCATGAACCGCCGCCGGTCCCGCTCGGACTCCAGCGTGCGATGCTCGACCTTGACCGCCACCTCCCGCCCGACCGACTCCTGCGTCGCCCGGTAGACGGTCGCATACCCGCCACGCGCAAACACGGTCAACCCGGTCATCCCGGGCACCGTCGGCAGGGGTACGGCATCGGCCACGGCTAGAACGGTACGACAGCCACCCGACATTCGCCGTCACGCATCGGCCACAACCCCCACCAGCCATCGATACCCGGGCATCCGCTGATCGTCCACAGGAGCCGTCGCCCCGCCCGTCGCGCAGGAGCCGCTGACCCCGTCCGTGCCCGTCGGTGCCCGTCCGCCGCCTGACGCGCAGGCGCGCTGGAGATGCAGTTCGTGCGGCCGGATGTGGTCCGTGTGGAGTGGCAGCTGTACGAGCTGGACACGGGCGCGCTCGTCCGGTGCCCGCCGAAGGACGACTCGTATCGGACCATCGCGGTGCCGCCGGTCCTGGCTGCGATGCTGCGGGAGCAGATCGGGCGGTCGAGGCCGAAGGCGTGCGCATGTCACGGCTTCACCTACGCGTTCAGCGGTCACAGGGAGGCGAACGGAGCTGCCCCGGCGCCAGGGCCGAAGCTTGTCGACGTCGCCCGGCTGGCCGGCGTGTCCACAGGGACGGTGTCCAACGTGCTCAATCAGCGTTCGATCGTGACGGACGTCACCTGGGCGGCGGTGGGCTCGGCGATCGCCGAGCTGGGGTACGTGCGCGGTGCCCGGTCCGGCGAGCTGGCCTCGCACTGGCGGCGGAGCGGGTTCGCCACCTGGCTGTTCAAGCCGGCGGCGACCGGCTGGCATCCGGCCTCCGCGCCTGCGCTGCCGCGTCCCGTGCCGCTGCTCGGCGAGCCGTGGCCGGGCATCCCGCTTCGCGGGCGCGACGCCTCGGGGCGGGCTACGGCGTGCTGGGCGCCGATCGCTCCCGGGCTTACCCCGCACGGGTTGCGGCACTCGTACAAGACGCTCATGGTGCAGCTGGGCACGCCGCCGGTGGTGATGGACGAGCACATGGGGCACGAGGACGGCTCGATCGGCGCCCGGTACTCCCATGTCACCAAGGAGATGGTCCGGCGACTCCTGGAGGGCCTGACGGAGGTCTGGGAGGACGCGCTGGTCGAGCGGCGGCGGATGGCTCCCGGGTCGCCGGTGGCGGTCCTGGACCGGATGCTGCGGGAGGGGAGGTGACCGGCCGGGAGCGGGGTTGTCTCCCCGGCGTCTCCCAGAGCGGTCCCGGACACCAAGAAGGGCCGGTGTCCTGTTGCCAGGAAACCGACCCTCACCAGGTGGTTCACGAAGTCGGGGTAGCCGGATTTGAACCGACGGCCTCTTCGTCCCGAACGAAGCGCGCTACCAAGCTGCGCTATACCCCGAGCGTGCCGAGTAATCGTAGCCCACGCTCGGCAGGGCTCCAACTCGGTATCCCCTGTGGCCTCAGAGAGACTTGAGAAAGCTGGTCACCGTGGACTCGTAGGCGGCCGGATCCAGGTTCCAGCTGCGGCAGTGACCTGCCTCGCGGGTTTCGACGAGCTGTACCGACGGCGACGCGGCGGCAAGAGCGACCGTCGGCTGCGGGGCCACGGTGCGGTCGTCGTGGTCGACGTAGAGCAGGGTCGGCACGTCGAGGGGGACGTCGCCGTAGTCGAGGTCCGCGGGGCGCACGCCCAGGCGGTGCTGGATGAGTTTGAGCGCGGTCCAGGTCCACAGGGGCGGCACGTTGAGCTGGCGGGCGTTCATGCGCAGGGTAGCGGTCCAGTCCACGACCGGGCAGTCCAGGATGACGCCGCGCAGGAAGCCGTCGTGCGACCAGGAGCGCAGCAGGTTGAGGATCGCGGCGCCGCCCATGGACCAGCCGTAGAGCACGATCTGGCGGGCGCCGGCGGTGCGGGCGTAGTCGATCGCGGACAGGACGTCACGCCACTCGGTGTGGCCGAGGTGGAAGAGGGCGTCGGGGCTGGGGAACGCCTCGGGGTCGTTGCGGTACGTGACGACCAGGGTGTTGTGCCCGGAGGCGGCCAGGGTCGGCAGGATGCGCAGGGCCTCACCGCGCGGCGCGCCCCGGCCGTGGACCGCGATGATCCACGTGTCGTCGGCCGGGCCGCTGGTCGGCGGGACCAGCCACGCGGGGCAGTCGCCGAGCTCGGCCGGGACCAGCACCTCCTCGAAGGGCAGGCCACGGGCCGACAAGGGGTCGCCCTCGTAGACATAGCCGGTGGTGTACCCCCGGAGCCCGCTGGTCAGCGTGCCCCGCGTCAGCGTCGTAATCTCCCGGGTCACGCTGACCCGGTCCGTGGCGATGACCGGGCCGAGCACGGCGTGCCCCGCGGGCCACACGAAGGCGAGCGGCATCGAGCGGGCCGTGTCGGGAGTCCGGGTCAGGGTGATCCGGTTGCCGGCGTACGCCCGGACGCGGACGGGCCACGCCCGGGCGGCGTTGACGTTGAGGACCTGGCCGGCGAGGAACCAGCCGGCGCCCGCGGTGCCGGTCGGCAGCAGCACGGCGAGCCCCGCGGCGCCCGCCACGCCGGCATAGGCGGCCCGCCGCGGCCACTTCCGCGGGACGGGCGCCGGCGCCACGGAGGTCATCGCGGCACGAGGGTCAGGATCGACGCCTCCGGCGGGCAGGCGAAGCGCACCGGCGCGGTCGGGTGGGTGCCGAGGCCCGCCGACACGTGCAGGAACGCCGACGAATACGGCCAGCGGTGCAGCCCCTTCGCCATGCGCCGGTCGAGGCCGCAGTTGGTGACGAGCGCCCCGAAGAAGGGCATCGCGACCTGGCCACCGTGCGTGTGGCCGGCCAGGAGCAGGTCGAAGCCGTCGTCGGCCATGCGGTCCAGGATGCGCGGCTCGGGGGCGTGGGTGAGGCCGAGGCGCACGTCGACGTCGGCCGAGGCGGGCCCGGCGACGCTGTCGTAGTCGTCGCGGCCGATGTGCGGGTCGTCGACGCCGACCAGCTCGACGGTACGGCCACCGGCCTTGATCGTCGTCCGGGCGTTGTTGAGGTCGGCCCAGCCGTGGCCGGCGAGCACGTCGCGCAGCTCCTCGGTGGGCAGGACGGCACCCTGCACATACGGCTTGTCGCGGTTGAAATACCCGAACGGGTTCTTCAGCACGGGCCCGCGGTAGTCGTTGCTGCCGAACACGAAGGCACCCGGACGGTCGAGCAGTGGTGTCAGTGCGCGGACCACGGCAGGCACCGCATCCACGTGGGCCATGTTGTCGCCGGTCACCACGACGAGGTCGGGGTCGGTGCCCGCCAGCTCGCCGATCCACCGCTGCTTGCGGTGCTGGCCGGGGGTGAGGTGGAAGTCGCTGAGGTGCAGGATCCGCAGCGGCTCGGCGTCCGGGGAGAGCACGGGGACGTCGAACCTGCGCAGGGTGAACATGTTGCGCTCGACGAGCGAGGCATAGGCAAATGTGGCAGCACCGGCCGCGGCGGCACCGACGGCGAGGCGCCGGACAGTCTTCGAGCGCATCCGCTCAGCGTACCGGGGGTTTTACAACAGAATTTGGCCAAGTCCCCCGCGGATAGACTGCACTCATGTTGAAGGAGCGTCTGGAGTCCGACTTGCGCGAGGCCATGAAGGCCCGCGACGAGTTGGTGACCTCGACCCTGAGGATGGCGATCACCGCGGTTCGCAACGCCGAGGTCGCCGGCAAGGCCGCCCGCGAGCTGTCCGACGAGGAGATCCTCTCGGTGCTCACCAAGGAGGCGAAGAAGCGGCGCGAGGCCGCCGAGGCGTTCGCCGGCGCCGGCCGTGAGGCGCAGGCGGCGAAGGAGCGCGCCGAGGAGGAGGTGCTCGCCGGATATCTGCCGGTCCAGCTCTCCGAGGAGGACCTCGCGGGCATCGTCCGCGACGCGCTCGCCGGACTGGGCGGGGCGCCCAACATGGGCCAGGCGATGAAGGCCGCGCAGGCCGCCGTCGCCGGCCGGGCCGAGGGTGGCCGCGTCGCCGCCGAGGTCCGCGCCCAGCTCGCCAAGGGCTGAGCGAAGCACAGAGCTGAGCGGCAGCAGGACACAACGGAACGGCCGCCCCAGGAGCTCCTGGGGCGGCCGTTGTCGTCGTAGCGGGGTCAGCAGACCCAGGGCACCGGGCATTCCGTGTCGTCACGGATGCCGTCCGGGTTGTCGCCCAGGTACGGCGGGGCCGCCGCGCCGGGGCCCTTGCTGATGACCAGCGAGACCTGCCCGCCCTTGACCGTGGCGCCGCCCGGCTCGGTGCGGGCGACCGTGCCCGCCGGGCAGGGCGAGGCGACCTGGGCGGAGGAGACCGTCACGGTGAACCCGGCCCGGGTGATCCGGCTGCGCGCCTGGTCGACCGGGGCGCACTTGACCGACGGGATCTCCACCAGCTTGCCCATCGACTTGTCCTTGGTCGGCGCCGTGAACTGCACCACCGGCTTGCCGACGAGGCCGTCCTTGAGCGTGCCCAGGGTCGCGTAGTTGATCTGGGGGTGCTTCATGTCCTTGTTGGTCTCGGGCCAGTCGGGGTCGGTGAGGAAGCCGCCGACCGCGAGCTGCTTGGTCATCGCGACGAACGTGGCGCTCTTCTCCGAGTCGGTGGTGCCCGACTTGCCGGCGACCGGGCGGCCGACGTACTTGCGGGCGTAGCCCGCGGTGGCGCCGCCGCACTTGCCGGTGGCGGACTGGTCGCCGACCGGGCAGCGGGCCATGTCGACGGCCGCCCGCGCGACCTCCTTGTCGACGACCTGCTTGCACTTCGGGTCGAGCCCCTCGACCTTCTTGCCGCTGTTGTCCTTGACCTCGAGGATCGGGGTCGGGTCGCAGTACAGGCCGTCCGCGGCGAGCGTGCCGTAAGCGTTGGCCAGCTGCAGCGGCGTGGTGGCGCTGACGCCGAGGGTGAAGGCGCCCCAGCCCTTCGGGTTGGCGGCGAGCTTGGCGTCCTCGGAGGCGTTGAACTGGATGCCCAGGCGCTTCGCGACGTCGACGACCTTGTCGGCGCCGACCTGCTGCTCCAGCGGCACGAAGTACGTGTTGATGGAGCTGCCGAACGCGGTCCACATGTTGTACGGACCGGACTGGCCACCGGCGTTCTTCGGGCAGTACCACGGGCCGTTGCAGGCCGCCGGGCTGCTCGGGTCGATCTTGAAGGTCGACTGGAACTGCTTCTCGGTGTTGATCGTCGTCGCCAGGGGCAGGCCGGCCTCCAGCGCCGCCACCGCGGTGAACATCTTGAACGTCGAGCCGGCCTGGTAGCCGGGGATGTCCTTGTCACCGGTGATGATCGGCACCGTGGTGTTCGGGTAGTTGCCCTTCTGGCCCTTCTTGTCCGGGTTGGTGTTGGGCCCGTTCTTGCTGTTGTCGTTGCTGAACGTGCGGTTCGTCGCGATCGCCGTGACCCGGCCGGTGCCGGGCTCGACCGCGGCGAGCATGATCGCGTTCTGGTTGCCCAGCCGGATCTTCTCGTTCTTGCCGACGTTCGGCTGGTCGGCGGCGTACTTGAAGGCCGCGGCCTGGGTGTTGACGTCGAGGGCGGAGATCACCGTGTAGCCGCCGGCGCGGAGCCGGTTGGCGCGCTGGTACTGGTCCTCGCCGAAGACCTTCTGCTCCATCCACCAGCGGCGCAGGTAGTCGCAGTAGAAGCCGGCGCCCAGCTCGGTGGGGCGCTGCACCGACTCGCAGCCCTCGGGCGTGCGCTTGCCGACGATGTTCAGCTTGGTCTTGCCGGCCTCGTCGGCCTGCTGCTGGTTGATGTAGCCCATCGCGACCATCTGGTTGAGCACGTACTTCTGCCGGTCCAGCGCGCGGGGCAGGCCCTCGGCGGTCGCCGGGTCGCTCGTGCCGGGCGCCTTGACCAGGCCGGCGATGAGCGCGGCCTCGGGCAGGGTCAGGTCCTTCGGGTCCTTCTCGAAGTACACGTGCGCGGCCGCGAAGATGCCGTAGGCGCCGTGACCGAACGCGGCGATGTTGAGATACCGGAGCAGGATCTCGTCCTTGTTGAGCTTCTTCTCCAGGTCGATCGCGTACTTCATCTCGCGCAGCTTGCGCGTGGGGGTCTTGTCGGTGGCGTCCACCACATCCTGCGGCGTCTTGGCCGAGTAGGAGATCGCCTGCCGCACGTACTGCATGGTCAGCGTCGAGGCGCCCTGCTCGGCGGTGCCGCCGGCGTTCTGGTTGGCGACGAACGCGCGCGCCACACCCTTCACGTCGACGCCACGGTGCTCGTAGAACCGGTTGTCCTCGGCGGCCACGATCGCCTTGCGCATGACGTCGGCGACGTCGGTGAGCGTGGTGACGTCGCGGCGGTTCTCGTCGTACATCATCGCCAGCAGGGTCTTGCCGTCGGATGCGTAGACATAACTGATCTGCGGCGACGGCAGCACATCGATGTCGGTCGGCAGATTCTCGAACGTGTCGGCGCCGGCCTTCGCGGCGAGGCCCGACATCGCGACCGCGGGGAATGCGGCCGCAGCGACCACCAAGCCCGCGAGCAGCCCACACAGCAGGAGTGATGCTGCATTGGGCAGCAGGCCGTGTTCGCGTTTGCGCATCCAGGTCACTTCCTCAGACTACGTGACAGCGTCATGAGGCCGCGTCCTGATGCTGGCGTCCTCGTTGTCCTAGACGCGTGACACCGGGCGTGAGGTTGACCCGTAGCCGAGTCTGATACACGGATCGCGGGGATGCGGGCTTTTTGGGCAAATCGCACCCGGTCGTGACGCAGCAGTAGCACGCTCCGGCCTTTTGGTGGATCACATAAGGCCGGTTAACCTGGTGCAACAACGTTGCGTAACTGGACGACTACAGAGCATGATGTTCCGGAAAGCTCCTCTCGGGGTTCCCGTGGCCGGGGACCCTCCTGTCGCGCCGGGTAGCCCGGCGAACTGCATCCAAAAGCCATGGGGGGACGTGGTTTGGGTGCTATTCGCTGGGGCAAGCACGGCGGATGGACCCGGGGGGAGTCCAAGGGGGGAAGAGGAAATATGAGCATGGTCGTCGACTGGCCCAGCATCGCCGCGTGTCGCAATGGCGACCCGGACGCTTTGTTCGTCCAGGGTGCCGAGCAGAACGTGGCGAAGCGGATCTGCCGGAGCTGCCCCGTGCGGTATGAGTGCCTGGCGGACGCCCTCGACAACCGGATCGAGTTCGGAGTCTGGGGCGGCATGACCGAGCGCGAGCGCCGTGCGTTGCTGCGCCGTCACCCGCAGGTGCCCAGCTGGCGCAAGATGTTCGAGGCCGCCATGGATCGTAACGAGAAGGACGCCACCAAGGAGCTCGTTCCGACCGGCTGAGGCACCGGCTAGAACGAGTATCCGATCGCGCGCAGCCCGTCGAGGTCATGGACGTCGGCGGGCTGTGCCGGGATCTTCACGACCGGAACACCCGGGTGGGCCCGCAGGAACCGGCCTGACACCGCCGCCTGCCTGTCCCGCTGGTCCGCGAGCTCCGCGTGCACGCGCAGCACCTCCGCCGTCGAGGGGTGCTCACCCAGCTCGTCGAGGCGGACGGCGGCGGCACGGGCCTCGTCGGCGCTCAGCGCGGCGGGCACCGACACCACCCGGTTGAGCACGAGACCCGCCAGCGGCATCCGGTCGGCCGCGAGCCGCCCGGCGAAATACATCGCCTCCCGGACCGCGTCCGGCTCGGGCGCCGCCACCACCAGGAACGCCGTCTCCGGTGCCTGGAGCACCCGGTACGTCTGCTCGGCGCGCTCACGGAAGCCGCCGAACATCGAGTCGAGGGCGCCGACGAACCCCGACAGGTCGGTCAGCAGCTGCGCCCCGAGAATCTTGGTGACGGTACGGCTGAACAGCCCGAACGAGGCCGACACCAGGTTGAACACGCTGCGCCCGCCGGCCCGGGCCGGGGCGAGCAGCAGCCGCAGCATCTTGCCGTCCAGGAACCGCGACAGCCGCGCCGGCGCGTCGAGGAAGTCCAGCGCGGAGCGCGACGGCGGCGTGTCGACCACGATCAGGTCCCACTCGTCGCGGGCCCGCAGCTGGCCGAGCTTCTCCATCGCCATGTACTCCTGCGTGCCGGAGAACGTGGAACTCATGGCCTGGTAGAAGGGGTTGGTGAAGATCTCCTCGGCCCGCTTCGGGTCGGTGTGCTCGAGCACGACCTCGTCGAAGGTCCGCTTCATGTCCAGCATCATGGCCTGGAGCTCGGCCGAGTCGGGCTGCAGCCCCTTGACCAGGCGCGGCGTGTTGTCCAGCTCGGTCAGGCCCAGCGCCTGCGCCAGCCGGCGCGCCGGGTCGATGGTGAGCACCACTGTGCGACGGCCGTGCCGCTCGGCGGCACGCACCGCGAGCGCGGCCGCGGTCGTGGTCTTGCCGACTCCGCCGGAGCCGCAGCAGACGACGATGCGGATCGCCGGGTCGGCGAGGATCGCGTCGACGTCGAGCTTGGGGGTCCCCACCTAGCGAGCGTATCCGTTCATCGCTCGGTCAAGCTCAGGTGAGCAAGAGATCACCGAGGGACTCCAGCGCCTGCGGGGTGACACCACCCGGGAGCACGGGCAGCTCCACCACCGGCCGGCCGAGACCCTGCAGGTCGGCCCGCAGTGACGCCTCCGCGGCGATCCGGGTCTGGTACGCCTTGGCCTCGCCCGCCAGCCCCGCGAGGGTCTCCTTGTCGGCGGTGAGCCCCGCCGCGGTCAACCCCCGGCGCAGGTCCGCCTGGGTCACCTTCGCCCCGGCCAGCACGGGCGGGCGGGTCGCGTTGACGATCACCGTGCCGATCGGGATGCCGAGCCGGCTGAGCTCGTCGATCGCGTCGGCGGTCTCCTGGACCGGCATCTCCTCCAGAAGAGTGACCACGTGCACGGCGGTCATCGGCGAACGCAGGATCGCCGCGACGCCCTCGCTCTGCGTCTTGATCGGGCCGACCTTCGCCAGCCGGGCCGTCTCGGCGGTCACGTTGAGGAAACGGCCGATCCGCCCCGTCGGCGGCGCGTCGAGGATGACCGCGTCGTACACCCGGCGGCCGTCGACGGTGCGCGTCACCGCCTCCTTGACCTTGCCGGTCAGCAGCACGTCGCGGAGCCCCGGCGCGACGGTCGTGGCGAAGTCGACGGCGCCGACCTTGCGCAGCGCCCGGCCGGCCACGCCGAGCCGGTAGAACATCTCCAGGTACTCCAGGAGCGCCTCCTCGGCGTCCACGGCCAGCGCGCGGACCTCGCCGCCGCCGCTCGCCGTGGCGATCCGCAGCTCCTGGTAGGGCAGCGGGTCGCGGTCGAAGACCTGCGCGATGCCCTGCCGGGCCTCGACCTCGATCAGCAGCGTGCGCCGGCCGTCCCTGGCCAGCGCGAGCGCCAGCGCGCCGGCGACCGTGGTCTTGCCCGTGCCGCCCTTGCCGGTGACCACATGCAGACGGGCGGGCCAGCCCATGCTTCCTGCACGGCCGCCCCGCCCGTCCTGAGACTCGCGCGTTGTCACCCCTCGACGCTACAGGGCGCCGTCCGCGACTACGCGGTGGTGATCTCGCACACCCACCAGCCGTTGTCCTTCGTCGCGAGGAACTTGTACTTCGACTCGGCGACCTTCTCGTCACTCGTGGCGACCTTGATCGGCACGACCAGCGTCGCCGAGGAGGCGTCCTGCTTCTCGACCGTCGGGGCGGGCCAGGTGTAGGTCGGGCTGGTCAGGCCGGCGTCGTACTTCTTGATGTCGTCGACCCGGGCGGCCAGCTTGTTCTTGTCACGGGACGACGCGCAGACGTACTTGAGCGCCTCGGTGGTGTTCTTGTCCTTGTAGACGGCCTTGAGGAAGCCGTTGACCGCGTCGACCGCGCTCGGCTGGCCCTTGCCCTGGTTGCCCTTCTGGACGAAGTACGCCGCCGCGCCGCCACCGCCGCACAGGACGAGCACGACCGCCAGGACGATCAGGGTGATCATCAGGCCGCGCTTCCTCGGCGGCGCCGGCTGCTGGTAGCCGGGCTGGTAGCCGCCCGCGTAGGGGTCGGCCGGGAAGCCACTGGTCGGCTGGCCGGGGAAGCCGCTCGTGGGCTGACCGGGGAAGCCGCTCGTGGGCTGGGCCGGGAAACCGCTGGTCGGCTGCTGCTGCATCGGACCCGTCGGGAACTGCCCGGTCGGCTGCGGACCCGTCGGGAACGCGCCCGTCGCCGGGTACTGCGGCTGCTGCGGGTAACCCTGCTGCGGATACTGCGCCGGGTCGGGCTGCTGCGGATACCCGGCCTGCGGGAACGGCGGCTGGACCGGCATCGCATACGGCTGGCCGGACGTCGGCGGAGCGGAGGTCGGAGGCGCCGAGGTGGGCGGCGCGGCGAACGGGTCCTGCACGCCCGGCGCGGGCGGCCAGCCCTGACCCGGAGCCGGCTGCGGAGGCTGCGGTGCCTGACCCGGCGCGGCGTAAGGGTCGCCCGGCTGGCCCTGGTATTCGGGCTGCCCGGGGTACTGGGGCGGTTGTGTCATGTCTCCACCTCGTGTGCGACGGCCGGTCCGCCGGCGGTCCGGCTCCCGGGACCCGTGCGGCGCGGCCCTTAGGGTAGCCGTCGCGCGCGAGCATTGGGGGACCCCATTTCGGTCGGCGTCCGCTCGTCGCGCCGCAGGCGACCGATAGTCTCCCCTCATGCAGAAATGGGAGTACCTGACCGCACCCCTGCTGGTCCACAACACGAAGCTGATCCTGGACAACTTCGGCGAGGACGGCTGGGAGCTCGTGGCGATCGTGCCGGGCCTCAACCCGGAGAACCTCGTGGCCTACTTCAAGCGCCCCAAGGCGGACTGACGTGGGCAGTGAGGTGTTCACCCGGCTGGAGGAACTGGGCCTGACGATCCCGGCGGTCGTGCCGCCGGTCGCCGCCTACGTGCCGGCCGTACAGACGAACAACCACGTGTATGTCTCGGGGCAGCTGCCGATGGTCGACGGGAAGCTCGCCGCCGCCGGCCTGGTCGGCGCCGAGGTGACCCCCGAGCAGGCCAAGGAGCTCGCCCGCCAGGCCGGGCTCAACGCCCTCGCCGCCGTGCACGCCCTGGTCGGCCTGGACAAGGTCGTCCGGGTGGTCAAGATCGTCGGGTTCGTCGCGTCGGCACCGGGCTTCACCGGCCAGCCGGGCGTCATCAACGGCGCCAGCGAGCTGTTCGCCGAGGTCTTCGGTGAGGCGGGCCGGCACGCCCGCAGCGCCGTCGGCGTCTCCTCCCTGCCGCTCAACACCCCGGTCGAGGTCGAAGCGATCTTCGAGGTCGCCTGAGCGACGGACCCCCGCGCGGGTTCGATGCCCGGTCGGGTGACGTGTCGTGGGAACCGGCCCGCCGTACGATCACTTCGTGGTAAGCCACGTCACCGCCCCGACCGCCGGGGTCCTCACGTCGTTGCCCGACTGGGTGACGCTGGTCCGTGCGCCCAACCCGGGCCCGATGACACTCGACGGCACCAACACCTGGCTCCTGCGGGCGCCCGGCGGCGGCTGCGTCGTCGTCGACCCGGGCCCGCTGGACGAGGGCCACCTGCGGGCAGTCGCCGGCCACGCGCCGATCGCCGCCATCATCCTCACGCACAGCCACGAGGACCACACCGAAGGTGTACCGCGCCTCGCCGAGCTCACCGGCGCGCCGGTCCACCAGCCGCCGGTACACGCGACACTCGACGTCGACGGCGTCCTCATCGAACCTGTCATCACGCCCGGTCACACCGCCGACTCCGTCTGCTTCGCCGCACGGCACGGCGACCAGCGGCTGATGCTGACCGGCGACACCATCCTCGGCCGGGGAACCACCATCGTCGCCTGGCCCGACGGCGACCTCGGCGACTACCTGAACAGCCTGCGACTGCTGGCCGGCTTCGAGGGCGTCCCCGCGCTGCCCGGACACGGTCCGGCACTCACCGACACCGCCGTCGCCGCCCGCTTCTACCACCAGCACCGCCAGGCCCGCCTCGAACAGGTCCGGGCGGCGCTCGCTGCGGGCGCCACCGATCCCGCCGAGGTCGTCGCTCTGGTGTACGCCGATGTCGACCGCAGCCTGTGGGAAGCGGCCGAGTGGTCGGTCCGGGCGCAACTTGCCTATCTGAGTCGGGAATCACAACCACCCCAGCCAGGGTTGGACGCAACGTGACGTGTTCGGTGTGTGGAACCGTGGCCGTTCCGGGTGCGCGGTTCTGCCACCATTGCGGCTCCGCGCTGCCGGCCGCGGCCACCCTCCCGGCCGCCGAGCGGCGGATCGTGACCGTGCTCTTCGGCGACCTGTCCGACTTCACCGCCTGGTCGGAGGACCTCGACCCGGAGCGGGTCGGCGCGGTCACCGACCGGGTGCTCGCCGCGCTCGCCGGCGCGGTCAAGACCTTCGGCGGACACGTCGACAAGCTCACCGGCGACGGCATCATGGCTGTCTTCGGCGCCCCCGTCGCCCACGAGGACGACGCCGAGCGGGCCGTCCGCGCCGCGCTGTCCATGCAGCGGGCGGTGCGCCGGGTCCTCGACGACGAGCGCGGCGGCGGCGCCCCGCTCGGGCTGCGCATCGGACTCAACACGGGCACCGTCGTCGCCGGCGTACAGGCGGGCATCGAATACACGGTCATCGGCGACACCGTCAACACGGCGGCCCGGCTCGCCGACGCCGCCGCGATCGGCGCCGTCTACGCGGGCGACCGCACCGCCGCCACCACCCGGCGGCTCGCCTCCTGGCGCGCGCTGCGCCCCCTGCGCCTGAAAGGCAAACGGGAGCCGGTCGAAGCGTTCGAGCTGCTCGGCCTGCTCGACGCCCCCGGCACCCGCTCCGGCCTCGGCGACGAGGCGCCGTTCGTCGGCCGCGAGGCGGAGCTCGCCCGCGTCTCCGGCCGGCTCGCCGAGATCGCCGACCGGCAGGAGACCCGCGTCCTGGTCTTCACCGGCGAGGCCGGGCTGGGCAAGTCCCGGCTGGCCGGCGAGATCGAGCGCTTCGCCGCCGGCTACCTCGGCAGCGCCGGCTACACGCCGAGCGCCGGGTTCGCGCCCGGCGGCGGCGCCCGCGTGCTGTCCGTGCACTGCGCCGCCTTCGGCGAACGCCGCCGGCTCGCGCCCCTCGCCGACCTCGTCCGCGCCGCGATCGGCCTGCCGCCGGACGCCACCAACCTCACCCGTGAAGCGGTCGAGGAGCGGCTGCGCCGCCTCGCGCAGCGGCTGGCCCGCGCCGCCCGCGGCCGCCCCGAGCCGCCCCGCTTCGCCACCGACCTGCTGCTGAGCCTCATCGGCTACTCCGGCTCGTCGGCGGAGGCGTCCTGGGTCGCGCCCGGCGCCAAACCCGACGAGCTCGACCTGCACGCCGTGCCCAACGCGGTCGCGGAGCTGCTGTCGGGCATGGCCGCCGAGACGCCCCTCGTCGTCATCGTCGACGACCTGCACGACGCGACCGCCGAGACCGTCGACGCGCTCGGCGCCGTCATCGAGCGGATCACCGGCCCGGTCCTCATCGTGCTGCTCGGCCGGCCCGAGCTGGTCCGCTCCGCCGGCGTCCTCACCCGCGTGCCCGACGCCGAGCTGGTGCCGATCCCGCCGCTGCGCGGTGCCGACGCGGCGCGGCTGCTCAGCGCGTACCTCGGCGGCGGGCGGCTCGCGGCACCCGACGAGGACCGGCTCCTCGCGACCGCGCAAGGCAACCCGTTCTACCTCGCCGAACTGGTCACTCTCCTGCAGGAGCGCGGCGCGCTGAGCACCGTGCCCGGCAGCGACCCCGTCGGCTGGCGGCTCACCCCCGGCTCCCTCGGCGGGCGGCTGCTCTCCCGTGACCTCGCCGCCGTCCTCGCCGCCCGCATCGACGCGCTGCCCGCCGACACCCGCGCCGTGCTGCGCGATGCGGCCGTCATCGGCGACACCGTGCCCAGCCGGGCACTGGAGGCGCTGCGCTTCAACCCGCCCGGCCAGCCTGCCCGGCCCGCCGTCGTCGCCGCCGTCGAGCTGGAGCGCGCCGTCGAGGAGCTGCTCCAGCGGCGCATGCTGCGCCGGGCCCGCGGCGGGTACGCGTTCGCCACGCCGCTGCTGCGCGAGGCCGCGTACGCCGGCATCGGCAAGGCCGACCTCGCCGAGCGGCACGCCGCGCTGTCCCGCTGGGCGGCCGCGGCGATGACCGCCTGGCAGACCTCCGGCAACACCGGCGGCACCGTCACCGGCCTCAACATGACCGCCGGCGCCGCCGACGCGTTCATCGCCGACCACGCCGAGCGCGCCTCCCGCCTCGCCGACGTCGTCGGGCTGCGCCCCGACTCCCTCGCCCGCTCCGCCGCGCCGCTCGGCGTGCAGGCCCTCGGCCGCGCGGCCCGCGAGGCCCTCGCCACCGGCGAGCCCGCCCAGGCCGCCCAGGCCGCCGACCGGGCCGCCGCCCTCGGCACCGTCCCGCTCGGCGACCGGCTCGTGCACGCGCGGGCGCTGCTGCAGCTCGGCCGGGTCTCCGAAGCCCTCGCCAGCGCCGAGAAGGTCACCGCCAACGCACCCGACGACCCCGCGGTCCGGGTCGGCGCCCTGCTCGTCGCCGGCCGCGCCTACCGCGCCACCGGCGACCAGCGTCGCAGCTACCAGACCCTCAACGAAGCACTCGAAGCGGCGACGGAGGCGCGCCTCACGTACGAGCGGGGCGACGCCATGCGCCGGCTCGGCATGGCCGACTTCCTCGAAGGCCGGCTCGCCGAGGCCGGCGGGCGCTTCGCCGAGTCCTTCCAGATCGCGGTCAGCTCCGGCGACCGGCGGGCGCAGGCCTGGTCGCTGCAGCACCTGGCCTGGGTCACCACCACCCGCGGCGACTTCGCCGGCGCCGACGCCGCCCTCGGCCGGGCCGCCCGCCGCTTCGCCGAGCTGGGCGACCCCGTCGGCCGGGCCTGGCTGCGCGGCACCACCGCCTTCGTCCGGCTGCTCGCCGGCCGGCTCGGCGAGGCCAGGCGCCTGGCGAAGGCGTTCCTGCCCTTCGGTGAGCGGGTCGGCGACGCCTGGGCGGTCGGCACCCTGCGCGCGGTCGAGGCCTTCGCGGCCGCGGAGAGCGGCGACCTGGCCGACGCCGACCGGGAGGCGCGCCGGGCCTACCGCGACTTCGCCGCCGCCGGCGACGACTGGGGGCGCGGCCTCGCGCTCGTGGTCCGCGGCGTGGTCGCCCGCGAGCTGGCCGAGCCCGCGCACGCCTTCGACCTGCTCACCGACGCCACCGAGTACGGCGAGAAGACCGGCCATCCGCTGCTCATCGGCATGTCGCGGACGATGCGCGGCTTCGTCAGCCTGGACCGCGGCGACGCGGCGGCCGCCGAGGACGACGCCAGGGCCGTCCTGCAGGTCGTGGAGACCCACGACGTCCTCGAAGCGGCGAAGGTCGCACCGCGGGTCCTGTTCGGCCTGGCCCGCCAGGCTCAGGGCGACCTGGCGGCGGCGCTGGAGGTGCTCGGCTGCGTGGCCGCGGACCGCCCCGGGCCGTCGGTGATGTTCTCCCGCCGGCACGCGGTGGCCGCCTACGCCGGCGCCCTGCTCGCCGCGGGCCGGCAGGTCGAGGCCCTCGACTGGGCCCGGCAGGCGCAGACCCTGGCCGGCGAGGACGTGCGCAGCCGGATCTACGCGGCCCGCGTCCTGGCCGACGCCCTCGAGGCCAACGGCCAGTGCGACGAGGCCGCCGTCGTCACCGCCGCCCTCGCCACCTGACACGCCGCGTTACGTGATGATGTGGCGTGACTGTCTGATAACTCGACTGGAGATCGATTTCCGGTGAGGGTGAGCCGGACCGCCAGCGAGCGGCTGAGCGAGCCGGCGGGCCAGGCGTCCAGGCGGCGGCGCGTGCGGCCCATTTCGGGCCGCTTGATCCTTGTATAGGAGGTCGGCACATCCGGGGTCCACGTGGCGCCACCCAATACTCCGAGGCGGATGCCTGCTTGCCCGCTCGCATCCCGATCGCCGAGTTCCGTTTGACCGGTTTATACATCAGCTTCAGTTGACGGGTGACAGTTGACGCATCCCTTCTGTCGTACCGTCGCAGCGTGTAACCGGCGTGCCGTCCTCTCGCCGGGGTAGCGATCCTCGATGCCGGTCAAGCCACGCGGTCAGCGGCTAGATGAGTGTGCCTTGATCAACCTGAAGACGGCAGTGGCTGTTCGTAGGTGGACTACACAGTTCTGCTGCGCCCATTGACCCGTCGAGTGGCCTGGACCGCGACTTGACGGATGGCCGGGTCGTCGTCGGTGGTGGCGAGGGTGCGAAGCCAGGCGAGAGTGTCGGGGTGCTCCGGCCAGCCACTGACGACAGCCTGCACCACAGCCTCGCGGGTCGCCCAGTTTCGATCGGTCAACTTCTGCCGCAGGTCCGCGAGCGGGCGCCCGATCAGTTGGAGGTGGATGGCTGCTGCGGTTCGCGCAGCAAGAAAGCGTTGGCCGCTGGTGAGCCGACTACCAACCGATCGGTACCAGGCGTGGTACCGATCTACGTCGATCCACGCCGAGCTGACGGTTCGTAAGAGGTAGGGCGCCAGGCGTTCGACGGCAGCTGACAGCTCATCATTGTGGGTTGTGTCGTCACGGACGGCGACTTCTTCCAGCAACGCAATCAACGCGTTGGTCAAGTCGGACGACAGCGGAGCCAGGATGGTCGTCTTACGGATCTCGGTGGTCGCCTGCAACGCGATGAGCAGATGCCGGGGTAACCGCCGACGGACCCTCCAGCGCAGATCGGCCTGCAAGAGCTGGCCGATCGCGAGGACAGCAACCTTTCGGGTTTTTGTCATACCCCCGTGGGATGCTGCGGGCATGAGCAAAGCTGACCTCCACCGCTATCTGCAGGCCGGCCGCGATGCGCTGCTGTGGAAGCTGGAAGGGCTGTCGGAATACGACGCACGGCGCCCGTTGGTGCCGACCGGCACCAACCTGCTCGGTCTGGTGAAGCACGTGGCCAGCGTCGAGTCGGGCTATTTCGGTGTGACGTTCGGCCGGCCGTTCGAGGAGCCGATGCCGTGGATCGGTGAGGATGCCGAGCCGAGTGCCGACACGTGGGCCACGCCCGACGAGAGTCGCGAGCAGATCGTCGCCCTGTATAGGCGGGTGTGGGCGCACTCCGATGCCACGATCGAGGCGCTGCCGCTCGACGCCGCCGGGCAGGTGCCGTGGTGGTCCGCCGGGCACCGCGACGTGACGCTGCACCGGATCCTGATCCACATGATCGCCGAGACGGACCGTCACGCCGGTCACGCCGACATCATCCGCGAGCTGATCGACGGCGCCGCCGGCTTACACCAGGGCAACGACAACCTGCCGGCCGAGGACAAGGCCTGGTGGGCGAGCCACTACGACCGCGTGGAGCGCGCGGCGAAGGAGGCCGGCGACGGGTGACGCCTGCATTCCGGTGGTGAGCGGGCCGTCGTGGTGAGCGGGCCGTCGTGCTCATCGAGGGCGCGGCGGTAGGAGCTCCAGCGGCGCGGGTCGCACCTGCGCCGGTGGGCGCGGCGGTGCCGTCGGTCGGGCTCGGGGTGGCGCCCCGGGGTGCAGATAGGTCCGGCAGGCTTGGCGCTCAGCATCGCTTCGGCGTCAAGCACCGCGTCCTGGCGAAGCGCCCGACTCGTCGACGCGCCCGGCCCACCGAGGCGCCAACCCGCGGATGTGACAACCCTGGAAGCGACTGACTCACCGAGGCGGCCGATCCACCGGACCTGCTGCCCGCCGACTGTCCATCCGAGCGAACCGGCCAGTCCACTGAAGCGACCATCCCAGCGGCTCGGCAGCCCGCGGAGGCGCTGACCGTCTGCACGGTTCCTCGTAGCGGCCGGGTGCTTGCGACGGCGTCAGGTCCGTTGGGTCGGCACCCCATCGGTGCGGGTGTCCGTTCGCGTCGGCGTCAGGTCCGTCGGTGTGGCATCCGCCTCTTGGAGACCGCGGCGGTAGGAGCCCCATCAGCCCGGGGTCGCACCTGCGCCGGTGGGGGCGTCGGCACCGTCGGTCGGGCTCGGGGTGGCGCCCCAGGGCGCAGCTGGGTCCGGCAGGCCTTGGCGCTCGGCACCGCTTCGGTGTCCAGCAACGTGTCCCAGCGCCCGACTCGTCGACGCGCCCGACCCACCGAAGGCGACAACCCCTACAGTCGACAACCCCTGCAGGCGACAACCCCTGCAGTCGACGAACTCACCGAGGCGACCAGACACCGGACCAGCAGCCCACAGAGGCGCCGACCGTCGACACAGGTCCTCGCAGCGACCGGGTGCCTGCGACGGCGACAGTTTCATCGGCGCCGGGACCCGTCGGTGGGGGTATTCGTCAGCGTCGGTGTCCGTCCGCGTTGGAGACGGGTCGGTCGCGGGCGGCCACCGGCTGGCCGGCGGCGGCTACTGGACGTGTCGCAGGGCGGTGATGGCGACCGTGGTGTAGGGCATCGTGAAGGAGCCGCCGAGGTGGTCGATGGCGGTGCCGACGCTGTCCAGGATCTCGGTAAGGCGGTCCTGGGGCACGCGGGTGAGGACGCCTGACGTGGGGAGCTGGTCGAGCCAGGTGGCCGTGGTGTAGGTGTGCTCCCAGAAAAAGGTCCACTCCTCCGGCTCGGTGAAGGCGCCGGTCGCGCGGATGCCGTCGGCGGCCTGGACGAACATCGGGCGGTACATCGCGACGCCCTGCACCGATGCCTGGATGGTGAAGGGGGTGTCGGGCAGGACCCGGTGGTAGACCTCGGCGAAGGTCTCCGCGACGGTCGCAGGCAGCTCCCAGGTGTGCCAGAAGGCCGCCAGCAGGCCGCCCGGCCTGAGCACCTCAGCGGCCTTGGCCGCGCCCGCCGAGGCGTCCACCCAGTGCCAGGCGGTGGCGGCGACGACGGCGTCGAAGGAGCGGCCCGCGGGGTCCCAGGACTCGAAGGTCGAGACCTCGGCGTCGATGCCGGCGGCGCGGGCGAAGGCGGCCATCCGGGGGTCCGGCTCGACGCCGAGCACCGTGTGGCCGGCGGCTCGCAGCTGGCGGCTCGCGATGCCGGTGCCGCAGCCGACGTCGAGGACGTCTGGGCCGGGTGCGGTGGCGGTGATGCGGGCGATCAGCGCCTCCGGGTAGGCGAGGCGGGTCCGGTCGTAGCGCCCGGCGTCCACGCCGAACGACTCGGCGACCGCCCGGCGCTGCTCCGGGCTCGGACCCGGCTGCGACGACAACGCCGGCACCGACTGCGACGGCGATCCCGAAGCCGGCGACGATCCCGAACCCGGCTCCGAAGCCGAACCCGGCCACGGCCCCGAACCCGGCGAGAACCCCGAAGCCGGCGCCGAAGCTGGCAACGGACCCGGCGCCGGGTCGAGGGAGGGAGGGGGCGGGGGCGAAGACGGCGGTAGAGTGGCCATGCGCCCACTATAAGTGGGCAATCGCCCATTCGGAATGGGCAAGCGCCCACATGTAGGGGGCGCGAGCCCGGAACAGCAGGACGGGAGGCACGGTGCCGACTGGGGTGGCGTTACGCGACGCGCGGCAGCAGCTGCTCGACGCGGCGGAGCGGGTGCTGTTGCGGGACGGGCCGGGGGCGCTGACCAGCAGGACGGTCACAGCGGAGGCCGGCTGCGCCAAAGGCGTCCTGCACCGGCACTTCAAGGACTTCGACGACCTGCTCGTCGAGCTCGTCCGCGACCACGCCGGGCGGACGGTGGCCCGGGGAGAGACGTTGCGAGCCGCCGTGGGCACGGGCACCGTCCAGGACAACGTCGCCGAGGCGTTGGAGGAGTTGTTCACCTCGGTGGCGGTGGCGGTGGTGCCGCTGATGACGTTCCGGGACGAGCTGCGCGCCAGGCTGCGCCAGACCTGGCCCACGAGCCTGCCGGTGTTGCAGGAGGCGGCGGATTCGATCGCCGCCTACCTGGCCGCCGAGCGTGGCCTGGGCCGCATCGCCCAGGGGGCCGACACCGACACCCTGGCGAGGATGCTGATCGGCACGGGTCACCTGCTGTACGCCGACCGCCGCGTCGCTCCGCCGGCCGCCGAGACGGTCCGCGCGACCATCAGCGCCGCCCTGCCGGTGCGAGGCTGACGGGCGCGGAAGCGTCAGAAGATCTTGCCGGGGTTGAGGATGTTGTCGGGGTCGAGGGCGGCCTTGATCGAGCGGTGCGCCTTCAGGCCGGTGGGGCCGATCTCCCGGGCGAGCCAGTCGCGCTTGAGGAGGCCGACGCCGTGCTCCCCGGTGGAGGTGCCGCCGAGGGCGAGGCCCAGGGACATGATGGCGTCGAAGACCTTCTGGCCGCGGGCCAGGCTGGCGGGGTCGGAGCGGTCGATGACGATGATGGGGTGGAGGTTGCCGTCGCCGGCGTGGCCGACGGTGGCGACGACCACGCCGTGGGTCGCGGCGATGGACTCGATGCCTTCGATGAGCTCGACGAGCCGGGTGCGCGGGACGGCGACGTCGTCGACCATGATGCCGCCGCCGCCCGGGTAAAGCTGCGCGGCGAACTGCTCCAGCGCGGGGTGGGCGAGGCGGCGGGCGGCGAGAAGGGCGTCGGCCTCGACGCTGTCGGTGGCGACGTGGACGTCGGAGGCCTGCGCGTGGCGGCAGAGGGCGGCGATCGCGGCGAGGTCGTCGGGGGCCCGGCTGCCGGAGTCGACGGCGGCGATGAGCAGCGCGGCGGCGGTCGTGGGCAGGTCCATGGGGCGGTAGGCCTCGATGGCGCTGAGGCTGACCCGGTCGATGACCTCCAGCATGCTGGGCTGCAGGCCGGAGGCGATCACGGACGAGACGGCGGCCCCCGCGGCGGGGAGGGTGTCGAAGACGGCGACGAGAGTGAGCGAGTCGGCGGGCGCGGGGCGCAGCTTGACGGTGATCTCGGTGATGACGCCGAGGGTGCCTTCGGAGCCGACGAAGAGGCTGGTGAGGTCGTAGCCGGCGACGCCCTTGGCGGTGCGCCGGCCGCAGTTGAGGACCTCGCCGCTGGCCAGGACCACCTCGAGGCCGATGACGTGGTCGCTGGTGACGCCGTACTTGACACAGCACATGCCGCCGGCGTCGGTGGACACGTTGCCGCCGATGGTGGACTGCTCCCAGGAGCCCGGGTCGGGCGGGTAGTAGAGGCCCTTGTCGGCGACGGCGCGGCGGAGCTGGGCGTTGACGACGCCGGGCTGGACGACGGCGACACGGTTCGCGGCGTCGATGTCGATGATCTCGTTCATGGCGACGAGAGACAGCACGATCGCGCCGTCGATGGCGTTCGCGCCACCGGCCAGGCCGGAGCGGGCGCCCTGCGGGATGACGGGGACGCGGTGCCGGCTCGCGGCGCGGAGGACGGCGGAGACCTGGCCGGTGGTCCGGGGACGCACGACGACCGCGGGGGTGCCGTACGCGCACAGGTCGGCCTCGTCGTGCTCGTACGAACGCAGCAGGTCCGGGTCGGTGAGGACACCACCCTCGTGAGGCAGCGCGGCACGGAGCGCCTGAATGAGATCCATGCTGAGATCCATGTTTGGCAGGCTAGTAGGCGTGCTTTACATCGACACGCCGCGGTGGCCGGCGCACGGCAGGTTCTGGGCCCATCTGATCAGTGACGTGTCGGTGGCGGAGCTGCACGCGTTCGCGGAGCTGCTGGGGGCGCCGCGGCGCGGGTTCGAGCGGGATCACTACGACGTGCCCGCCGAGATGGCGCAGCGGGCCGTCTGGCTGGGCGCGGAGCGGGTGACCGGCAAGGAGATCGTGGCGCGCCTGAAAGCTGCCGGGCTGCGTCGGCCACGACATTTGTCCGGTTCTGCGGACGCATCCAGGACAGTGAAATAGCTGCTCAGGGGTTGTTATTGGGGGTAACTTAGGCGACCCTTGCTTAGGTAAGGCTAAGCGAGGAGTGCCACCGTGTATGTCTGCATCTGTGCCCGCGTCCGGGAGTGCGAGATCCGGCGGGTCATCCGCGCCGGGGCGCACAGCGAGGACGCCGTCGGCGACGAGTGCGGCGCCGGCACCGGCTGCGGGACCTGCCTCGATCGGGTGGCGGACCTGATCGAGGCCGAGGCGCCGAATGCTGTATTGCCCGCTTTGGCCTAGAAAAGCGGCTACCCTGCCCACATGCAGGGGGATGCACGAGTCATTGAATTTCTCAACGAACAACTGACTGCCGAGCTCACGGCGATCAACCAGTACTTCCTTCACGCCAAGATGCAGGAGAACTGGGGATATACGGTCCTGGCGAAACACACCCGGCACGAGTCGATCGACGAGATGAAGCACGCCGAGGTGCTGACCGACCGGATCCTGTTCCTGGACGGTCTGCCCAACTACCAGCGCCTCTTCGCGCTGCGGATCGGCGAGACCGTCCCGGAGCAGTTCAAGTGCGACATGCAGATCGAGATGGAGGCCGTCGACCGGCTCCGGCGCGGCATCGAATACATGCGCTCGATCGGCGACGTGACGTCGGCCAACATCTTCGAGGAGATCCTCGAGGACGAGGAGCACCACGTCGACTACCTGGAGACCCAGCTGGCCCTCATCGAGAAGCTGGGCGAGCCCTTGTATCTGCAGAACGTCACGGAGCACCCAGAAGCGTCGTAATCTCGGCCCGCAGGTTGTCGTGTGCGCGGGCGGTCCACTCCGCCCGCGCCGGCACCGCGCGGAACAGCGATGGCTCGGCGAGGAACGCCCCCAGGATCTGTGCCCGCCCGGAGCGGAAGGCTTCCTCAGGGACGGCCGCGTACTCCGCTCGTACAGACGCCGCATAACGGGCATAGTCCGCCGGCGGCGCCGCGAGGATGGCGAGGTCGGCGTCCGCGAGCAGGGCGCCGTTGCGGTCACCGCCGGCGACGGTGTGGCCCGCCGTGAGACGGACGAGCCGGGCGACCTCGGCCACCCGGTCCGGCGAGACGCCCAGGCCGGGCAGCACGTCCAGCGCCAGGGCGGCGCTGCGCTCCTCGTTGTCCGCGGCGAACGGCTCGTAGACCGCGTCGTGAAACCACGCCGCCATCCGCACGGCATCGACGTCGTCGGCGGCATCGCCATGATCGTCGATGACCTGGAGCATGAATCCCAGGTGGTCGAGGGTGTGGTACCGCCGGTGCGGCTCCGACCAACGGGCGATCAGATCGGCCCCGATCGAAGCTTCACCGGGAAACAGGCGCTGCCAGTCAGCCAACGACACCATACGAGGACTGTAGGGCCTCCACGATGTGCTCGATGCTGACCGCCCGGCCCGCGGCGCGGTCGCGCTGGTGGTCCGGCAGCAGCGGCAGCGTCACGGAGCGCAGCGTCTGCGCGTCCGGCGGCTCCGCGAGCCGGTGCTGGGCCCGCAGGCCGTCCGCGGCGCCGATCAGTCGCGCCGCGTGCCCCGGGTCGTCGGCCGCGACCAGCGCCGCGACCACGTCCAGCGAGATCGCCAGGTCCAGCCGGTCGCCGACCTCGTGCCGGGTGACCAGCGCGGTCACCAGCAGCCGCAGCGCCTCGACCCGGTCGCCCTCCAGCCGGGCGGCGAGGCCGAGCTGGTGCTGGGCCATCGCGGCGCCGAACGCGTCGCCGATCTGCCGGCTGAGGGTGAGGCTCTCGTCGAGAGCCTCGCGGGCCGCGGCGACGTCGCCCCGGGCGAGCATGATCTGCCCGAGGCACTCCAGGGCGAGCAGGATGCCCCGCGTGTTGCCGGCGGCGCGCTCCAGCGCGAGGCACTCGGTGGCGTAGCGCTCGGCGACCGCGATCTCACCCTGCGACAGGGAGACCTTGCTCAGGTTGCCCAGCGACGCGGCGACCCCCTGCGGCACGTCGAGCTCCCGCCAGATCGCCAGGCTGTGCCCGAACTGCTCGGTCGCGGCCGCGTGGTCGCCGCCGCCGATCGCCGCGATGCCCATCGCGTTGTGCGCGTGGCCCACGGTGGCGCGGTCCCCCGCCGCGGTCGCCTTCTCCAGGGCGGAGGCGCCGTAGCGGAACGCTTCCTCGTGCTCGTCCTGGGTCGCGGCGAGGATGGCGGCGGCGTGCAGCAGCCGCGCCAGGGCGCCGTCCTCGAGTCCCGGGGCCGCCAGCAGCGCCGAGAGCCATTCGCGACCCTCGTTGATGTGGGCGCCGTTTCGCCAGTACCGCCAGAGCCCCAGACAGATCCGGGTCTTGATGCCCACGCCCGCGTGCGCGAAGGCGGCCCGCACGTTCTGGTAGTCCGCCTCGACCCGGCCCGTCCACTCGACCTGCTCCGGCCCGGACAGGCCGGCGGCCGACGCCTCCGCGAACTCGGCGTAGAAGTCGGCGTGCCGGTCCAGGGGCGCGGCCTCGTCGCCGAGCCGGTGCCTGGCGTACGAACGGATCGTCGACAGCAGCCGGAACCGGCCGTCGTCCTCGTCCCGGACGACCAGGTGCTTGTCGACGAGCCCTTCGAGCCGCTTGACCAGCAGGTCGAGGTCGCCGCCGGGCAGCGTGACGGCGAGCGCGGCGGCGGCCGTCCAGCCGCCGGCGAACACGGACAGCTCCGTGAGCAGCCGCTGTCCCTCGGCGTCGAGCAGCACGAAGCTCCAGTCGATCGCCCCGCGCAGGGTCTGCTGCCGCGCCGGCAGGTCCCGCGGCCCGGCGCCGCCGAGGGAGTCGAGGTCGCGGTCGAGGTGCTCGGTGAGGTGGTTGAGCAGCTCGTCGGGGGTCCAGCGGTCGATGTGCGCGGCGGCCAGCTCGATGGCGAGCGGCAGGCCGTCCAGGCGCCGGCACAGCGCCGCGACCGGCAGCGCCGTGTCGATGGTGATTTCGAAGTCGGCGTCGACGGCCCGGGCGCGCTGCTCGAAGAGCGTCACCGCGGGCGAGTCGGCGAGCGTCGGCACCTGGTACACCTGCTCGCCGTAGAGCGAGAGCCGCTCCCGGCTGGTGACCAGCGCGCGAACGCCCGGCGCCGCGGCCAGCAGGTCGCTGACCAGGGCCGCACCGTCGTCGACGACCTGCTCGAAGTTGTCCAGGACCAGCAGCAGCTCCGACTCCTCGAGCTGGTCCAGCACGGTGTCGAAGAGGTGCTGGTCGGGCAGCTCGCTGACCTGCAGCGCCCGCGCCAGGGCGGCGGTCATCTGCTCGGCGTCGGTGCTGTCGGCGAGCGGCACGAACACGGCGCCGCCCTCGAAGTCGTCGGCGGCGGCGGTGGCGGCCGCCAGCGACAGGCGGGTCTTGCCGATGCCGCCGGGACCGACCAGCGTGACCAGCCGCGCGTCCCGGATCAGGGCGGCGACCTTCGCGGTCTCCCGGTCCCGTCCGACGAGCCGGGTCATCGGCACGGGCAGCCGGCTGCGGCGGCGCCTCGCCTTCGGTGGCTTGACCGTCCAGGTGCCGTCGGAAGCGCCGATGAGCTCGCCCTGCGACCGCAGCCGGGCCAGCTCCGCCTCGGCCTTCGCCGGCAGGCCGCCGGAGCGCTCGACGAGCCGGTCGACCAGCGCCTTGCTGGGCTCGCCGGCCAGGGCGATGCGCATCCAGATGCGCAGCGTCGCCGGCGACCACGGGGTCAGCTCGACGACGGCCTCGCGCAGCCCGGTGCGGCGCGGGTCGTCGTCGCGCGGGTTCGTGGTCGCGTACACGATCGCCGCGGCGTCCCCGAGCTCCGGCAGCGGGTCACCTACGTCCGCGAGGAGGATGCATCCGGGGGTGCGCTCCGCCGCCAGTACCGCCGGAAAACCGCGCAAACGGGCGATCTGGGCTACTTCCCGGAGGAAACGGGTGTGGCCCGCGCCCGGTGGGCCGACGATCCGCAGGGCGGCGTGGCCACCGGCGGCGACCCGCGTGAGGAACTCCTGCGTGCTGCTCAGCGCCGCGTCGCGCTCCCACAGCCGGGACGAGCCGCCGCCCTGGCCGCCCGAGACCTCGACGTCGTCGCCGACCGCCTGCCCGCGGCCGCGGCGCTTCGCGAGATAGTTGCGGCGGTCGGCGACGGCGATCAGGGTCTCGCCGTCGGTACCGTCGATCGGGCTGGTCGCCACGCCGAGGCTGATCGACAGGTGCAGCGGCGGGGTGCCGGCGAACTCCCGGGCGCGGATCTCGTCGGTCAGCCGGATCGCGAGGCGCAGCGCCTCGTCGGCGCCGGTGTCGGGCAGCAGCAGCACGAACTCGTCGCCGCCGTAGCGGAACAGCATGTCGTCGGTGCGGATGAGCTCGGCGATCCGGTCGGCGAGCTGGCGCAGGAGCAGGTCGCCGCGGAGGTGGCCGAAGGCGTCGTTGACCGTCTTGAAGTGGTCGACGTCGAACAACAGCAGGCTGCACCCGGCGACGTCGTGCAGCGCGTCGTCCAGCGCGGCACGCGAATGAGCACCGGTGACTGGATCCATCGTCACCGGTGCTGGGCCGCCCTGCACGTTCATTGTCAACTTGATCGGCCTTCCGGGGTCGCCGATGAGGTGTTCAGCAGGTTTTGGCCGTCCGGTGTCCACCCGCTGGATGTTCGTCGGCGCCGGATGTCCCTTTGCATCCGCGGGACGTGACTATCTGTAAGCCCTCCTGCATGCTGGGTGAACCCGCACCCGGCGAGCAGATCGTGTCGCTGCGCGACCCGGGCTCCTACCTCGACCAGACCTACCCGGGCGCCCGCGTGGGCGACAGGTACTTCCGGGGCAGCGGCAGCTCGCAGGCCGCGGCGGTGGCGTCCGGCGGCATCGCCCTGCTCCTGCAGAAGCGCCCCACCCTCACCCCCGACCAGGTCAAGGCGCTGCTCAAGAGCACCGCCACGGCGCTGCCGGGCGGCGTGGGCGAGCTCAACCTGGCCGCGGCGGTCAAGGCCGCGACGCCGGCCACGGTCCAGAGCGCCGGCACGGCGGCGGGCGTCGGGTCGCTGGAGTCCGCGCGCGGCTCCAACCACGTCGTGCACGACAACCAGCAGCTGGTCGGCGAGTTCGACATCTTCGGCGGCTTCAACTCCGCGGTCTGGGCGCAGGCGGCCCGCAACGGCACCTCCTGGAACGGCGGCGTGTGGATGGGCCGCCGCATGGCGGGCGACGGCTGGACCGGCACCTCGTGGGCGTCGAGGACCTGGGCCCCGGCGGCGTGGGCCGGCGAGAGCTGGGCCGATGAGGCCTGGTACGACGACACGTGGTCGGGCCACTACTGGTCCGGCGGGACGTGGTCGGGGCACTACTGGAGCGGGCACTACTGGAGCTCCAGCACCTGGTCCGCGAAGCGCTGGAAGTGAGGTGTCCGTCAGGCCCGGCCGGTGCGTCCGGGCCTGACGACTGCACTTTTCTTTCTTGTCAGCGTTTCTTTTTTCTTGTCAGCGTTTCAGTCGCCGCTGCCTGAGTCGCCGCCGCCCCAGTCGCTGCCGCCGTCGTCGCCGCCGTCGTCGCCGCCGTCGTCGCCGCCGTCGTCGCCGCCGTCGTCACCGTCGGCGTCGCCACGGCCCCTGCGGCGTCCGGCGCCGCGCCGGTTGTTCCGGCTCGACCGCGCCACCTGCCCGCCGGCTAGGCGCGCCCGGCGCAGCACCTCCTCGCGGCTGAGCTCCCGCCTGCTCGACCTCTTCGCGGCGGTGACCGCCACGATCACCAGCAGCAGCGCGATGCCGATCCCGATGCCCCACACCATGCGAGCATCATCGTCCGGTTTCTATGCCGGACGCTGCCCGGACTTCGTCAAGGTCTGCTCATTTCTCATGCGGTCACCGGGCGGTCGGACCGGAAGCCGCGGACGTCCGGGACGCCGAGGCGGGCGGCGTCGGCGGTCAGGTCGTCCGGCATGCGCTGCGACTCCTGCTCCGCCGCGACCCGTGCCAGGTAGTGGTCGATCTCCGTGGACCGGGTCGCGGCGTCCCAGCCGAGCACCTCGCCCATGATCGCGGCGGTCTCCGAGGCCGAGGCGGCGCCGCGGTGGTCGGTCTCGAAGGAGATCCTGGTCCGGCGGGTCAGCACGTCCTCCAGGTGCAGTGCGCCCTCGGCGAGCGCCGCATACGCCACCTCGGCCGCGAGATACTCCGGCGCACCGGGCAGCGGGCGGCGCAGCGACGGGTCCAGGGCGAGGACGTCGAAGGCGAGCGAGCCGTACCGCTCCAGCAGGTGCTCCAGGACGCCGACGGAGATCCCGTGCCGGCGGGCGAGGTCGGCGCGGTTGGTCCACAGCGAGTGGTAGCCGTCGGCGCCGAGCAGCGGCAGGTCGGCGGTGCGGGAGGCGGGGACCAGCCCCCCGTGCCGGCGCAGGCCGCCGAGGCGGTGCGCGACGCGGTCGATGACGTCGGCGGCCATCACCCGGTATGTCGTGTACTTCCCGCCGGCGATCAGCATCAGCCCCAGCATCGGCTCGACGACGGCGTGGGTGCGCGACAGCGCGGAGGTCTGCTCGTCCTTGCTGTGCGGCTGCCGGTGGCGGGCCTCGCGGGACAGCAGCGGCCGGAGGCCGGCGTAGACGCCCTCGATGTCGGCGGTCGACAGCGGCCGGTCCAGGACCTCGTTGACCTGGCCGAGCAGGTAGGAGATGTCGGTCGCCGAGGCCGCCGGATGGCCACGGTCGAGGTTCCAGTCGGTGTCGGTGGTACCGATGATCCAGTGCCCGCCCCAGGGGATGACGAACAGCACCGACGTCTGGGTGCGCAGGATCAGGCCGGCCTCGCCGGTGATCGCGGAGCGGGGCACCACCAGGTGGACGCCCTTGCTGGCGCGGACCTGCATGCCCGCCGACTCCCGCGGGCCGGTGCCGGACAGCAGGCCGGCGATGTCGTCCATCCACACGCCGGTCGCGGCGACGACCGTGCGGGCGTGGACCTCGAACTCCTCGCGGGACTCCAGGTCACGCACCCGCACGCCGGTGACCTCGCGCGCGTCGCGGAGCAGCCCGACCGCGCGGGCGCTGGGCACGACGGCCGCGCCGAGGCTGGCGGCGGTGCGCGCGAGCGTCGCGACGAGCCGGGCGTCGTCGACCTGGCCGTCGTAGTACTGGATGGCGCCGCTGATCGCGTCCTCACGCAGCGACGGGAAGCGGCGGTGGGTCTCCGTGCGGGACAGGTGCCGGTGCAGCGGCATCCCCCGCGGCGCGGACCCGTGCAGCTGGGCGGCGGTGGCGAACGCGTCGTAGAGGCCGACGCCGGCGCCGTAGTACGCCCGCTGCCAGACCCGCTGGACGACGCCGGTCAGCCCCCGGTGCGCGGGCAGCGGCACCAGGATCGGCACCGGCCGCACCAGGTGCGGCGCGAGCCGGGTCGCGAGCAGCCCGCGCTCCTGCAGCGCCTCGGCGACCAGGCCGAACTCGAGCTGCTCCAGGTAGCGCAGGCCGCCGTGGATCAGCTTCGAGGACCGGCTGGAGGTGCCGGAGGCGAGGTCGCGGGCCTCGACGAGCGCGACGGACAGCCCGCGGGACGCGGCGTCGAGCGCCGCCCCGGCGCCGGTGACCCCACCGCCGATGATCAGGACGTCGAAGCGCTCCCGGCGCAGCCTGGCGACGTCCTGCGCGCGGCGGGCGGGCGACAGGCGGCTGGCCTCGAAACGGGACGTGGAGGGTTCACGGCGCACCTCACTACGGTAGCCGCGCCCGTCACGGGGCATCACATCATCGTGTCCATCACCGAACGCATCATCAACGCGCCCGCGGAGCAGGTCTTCGCCGTCCTGTCCGACGGGTGGACCTACAGCGACTGGGTCGTCGGCACCGCGCACATCCGCGACGTCGACCCCGCATGGCCCGAGCCCGGCTCGCGGCTGCACCACAAGGCCGGCCCGTGGCCGATGTCGATCAAGGACCACAGCGAGTCGCTGGACTGGATTCCGGGCCGGATGCTGCTGCTCAGGGTCCGTCTGTGGCCCGCGGGCGTGGGGCAGGTGCGCTTCACGCTCGACCCGCTGGACGACCAGGCGACCCGGGTGACGATGCAGGAGCATTTCACCAACGGGCCGATGCTCGCGGTCCAGAACAAGATCGGCGACGTGGTGCTGCACTACCGCAACGGCGAGGCGCTGACCCGGCTGGCGGATCTCGCGGAGCGGTCACCGGTCGCCCGCCGCCTGGCTCACCGGTAGGCGGAGCGGTCACCGGTCGCTCGCCGCCTCGGTCACCGGTTGCTCGCCGTGTGGTTCACCGGTAGATCGCCCGCATCGCCCTTCCGATGCCGGCGGCGTAGGCGTCGCCGAGCAGCGGGCGGTGGCGGGCCAGCGCCGCCCGGGCCGCGTTGGCGCCGGCGGCACCGTGCACGCCGCCGCCGGGGTGGGCGCTGGAGCTCGCCAGGAACAGCCTGTCCACGGGCGTGTCCGCGCGTCCGAGACCGGTCACCGGCCGCCAGACGAGCTGCTGGAACGCCGCCGCGGTGCCGCCGTTGATCGCGCCGTCGACGAGGCTCGGGTTCTTCTGCGCCAGCTCCGCCGGGCCGCTGACGTGCCGCGCCAGAACCAGGTCGTCGAAGCCGGGCGCGTGCCGGCGCACCGCGTCCTCGACCCGGGCGATCTGGGTGCGGACCATCTCCGCGTCGGCCTCGCCGGGCTTCGCGGGGCGCGGCAGGTGCGTGTAGGCCCACAGCGACTCCGTGCCGGCCGGCGAGCGGGTCGCGTCGGCCGTCGTCATCTGCCCGATGAGCAGGAACGGGTCCTCTGGCGCGCGGCCGGCGGCGAGGTCCGCCGCGTACCGCTGGGGATCGGTGCCGAGGTGGACGGTGCCCGCGCCCGCGACGTCCGGCGAGATCCACGGGACCGGGCCCGACAGCGCCCAGTCGATCTTCAGCGTGGCGTTGTCCCAGCGGAAGCCTTCCAGATCCCGCAGCAGCCGGACCGGCAGGTGCTCCTGCAGGATCAGGCTCTGGTACAGGGTGGGCGCCGGCACGTCCGCGACGACGGCGCGACGCGCGCGGACCAGCCGGCCGTCGGCGCACCGGACACCGAGCGCCCTGCCGCCGCCGACGACCACCCGGTCGACCATGGCGCCCGTGCGGATCTCGCCACGGCGCCCGACGCGGCGGACCAGGGCGTCGGTGAGCTGCTGGGCGCCGCCGACGGGCACCGGGAACCCGTGCTGCTGGCCGAGCATCGCGAGCAGCCAGCCGAAGCCGCCGCTGGCCGCGTCGTCGGGGGCCAGGTCGGTGTGCAGGGCCAGGCCGGTGAGCAGCAGGCGGCCGCCGTCGCCGTGGAAGAGCTCCTCGCCGAGGACCCGGGCCGGGACGAGGAACCGGCGGCCGAGGCGCAGCGCCTCGCCGAGCCCGGCGCGGGCGGCGAGCCGCACCCCGGAACGGACCGGGGGAAACGGGGTCAGCAGCGACGGGAGGAGGTCGGCGGAGAGTCGGCGCCACTGCTCGTACACCTGCCGCCAACGCTCACCGTCGCCCGGGGCGAACCGCTCCAGCGACTCCGCCGTGAGGTCCAGCTCCCGGCTGAGCACGGCCGCACGCCCGTCCGGGAACAGGTGCGCGACGACCTCGGGCGCGTGCGTCCAGCGCAGCCCGTGCGCCTCGAGGTCGAGCGCGAGCAGCGGCGGCGACCCCGCGCCGAGGGGGTAGAACGCGCTGCACAGGTCGCTCAGGAAACCGGGCGCGGTGATCTCCGCCGAGCGGACGGCGCCGCCGACGTGCCCGGTCCCCTCCAGCACGAGCACGTCCCAGCCCGCGTCGGCGAGCATGTTGGCGGCGACCAGACCGTTGTGCCCGGCGCCGATGACCACCGCGTCGACCGTTTCCCGCATGCCCCTCAGTTTGCCCCCGCCGCTCATCCGAAACTGTCGTAGGCGGGTCGTAGAGTGCGGCCATGGGTCGATCACGGGGTTGGGCGCTGGGATTGACCATTGTCCTCGGCCTCTGGGCGGTGGCGGTCACGGTCGCCATCCACTCCGGGGTCTGGGTCGTCGGCGAAGGCCTGCTCGCGTTGGGATTCGAGCTGCCGTCGTTCGTGTGGCCGGCCGCGGGCTGGCTCGCTGCCCTGTTGGTCGCGGGGCCCGCCTTCCTGCTCGCCCGGCTGTCGCGTGTCGCGTTCGCCCAGGTCGCGGGCAGGCAGTGGGCGCTGACGGCGCTGCTCGGCGGGCTGCTCGGCACGGCGCGGATCATCCCCACCACCGCCCACGAGGGCTACCTGGCGCTGCTCGCCGTGACCGCCGCGGTCGCCGCGACCGTGCACCGCGCCGTCCGGGGGCGGGCGCCCCGGTCCAGCGGCTGGCTGTTCTGGCTGTGCCTCGCGATCGGGCTCGTCGCGCTGCTGCCGTGGCTGTGGGTCGGCGCGTTCGGCGGCCAGGTGGAGACGGTCCTGGCCGCGCTCGCCGCGGTGGCGGTCGCCTGGCTCGCGGTGCGACCCGCCACGGCGCTCGCCGCCGCCGGCTCCTCGATCCGCAGCGTCTGGGGTGGCACCGCCATCGGCGGCCTGACCGCCGGGGTCGGCCTGGTCACGCTCGTCGCGGGCGCCGGCGAGCCGGCGGTGCAGCTGTTCGCGATGGTGGCGGTGCCGCCGCTGGCGTTCGCGCTGGCCGCGCTCGCCCGCCGCGGCCACCCGTCGGCGCTCGCCCTGCTGGCGCCCGCGCTGTTCGGCCCGCTCGCCCTGATCGACCCCGAGGAGACGTCGCTGCTGCTCGGGCTGCGCGACGTGGCGTTCTGGTCGGCGATCGGCGCCCTGGTCGGCCTGGTCCTGGCGCTGGTGGTCGCCGCGGCGGCGGTGCCGGCGACCGGGCGGATCGTGTGGCGGCCAGGGTTCGCCGCGCTCGTCGCGGCCGTCGTGCTCGCGGGCGGCGCCACCGTGTATGCGACGCTCGGCCAGCCCGGCTTCCACGGCGAGCACCTCTTCGTGATCATGAAGGAGCAGGCCGACCTGAGCGGCCTCCGCGAGGTGCCCGACCGCACCACCCGCATCCGGCAGACCTATGAGCGGCTCGTCGGCACGGCCGAGCGCTCGCAGGCGTCGCTGCGCGGCGCGCTGCGCTCCAGGGGCATCGACTACACGCCCTTCTACCTGGTCAACGGCATCGAGGTGGCCGCCGGGCCGCTCGCGCGGCGCTGGCTGGAGGGCCGGCCCGAGGTCGACCGCGTCCTGCTCAACCCGCGGCTGCGCCCGCTGCCGGCCGTCGCGGCACCGACCCGCGGCGGGCTGCCCGCGCCGACCGCCCCGCCGTGGAACCTGACGCTCATCAAGGCCGACCAGGTGTGGTCCCACTTCACGACCGGGCGCGGCATCGTCGTCGGCAGCTCCGACTCAGGCGTCGACGTCACCCACCCGGCGCTGCGCACGACGTTCCGCGGCTCCGACGACTCCTGGTTCGACCCCGTCGACCACACCGCCGCCCCCGCCGACCACAACGGCCACGGCACCCACACCCTCGCCACCGCGGTCGGCGCCGGCGTGGGGGTCGCCCCGGGAGCGCAGTGGATCGCGTGCTCCAACCTCCCGCGCAACCTGGGCAGCATGGCCAACTATCTGAGCTGCCTGCAGTTCATGCTGGCGCCGTTCCCCCCGGGCGCCGACCCCATGCACGACGGCCAGCCCGCCCGCGCCCCGCAGGTCCTCACCAACTCCTGGGGCTGCCCCTCCGTCGAGGGCTGCGACACCCGCTCCCTGCGCCACGCCGTCGACGCCTTCGCCGCCGCCGGCATCTTCTTCGTCGCCGCCGCCGGCAACACGGGCCCCGGCTGCGCCACCGTCACCGACCCACCGGCCAACTACGCCGCCACCTTCACCGTCGGCGCCGTCACCAGCACGTCGCAGGTCGCCTCCTTCTCCAGCCGCGGCCCCACCCCCGACAACCTCCCGAAGCCCGACCTGATGGCCCCCGGCGCCGCCGTCGTCTCCGCCCTGCCGGGCGGCGGCTACGGCGCCCTGAGCGGCACCTCCATGGCCACCCCCCACGTGGCGGGCGTGGTCGCGCTGATGTGGGCCGCCAATCCCGCCCTCATCGGCAACATCGAACAGACCCGCGCCATCCTCATCCACACCACCCAGCCCGTCGACACCTCCACCTCTTCCTGCGCCCCCACGGACACCGCGGGCGCCGGCCTCGTCGACGCCCTGGCTGCCGTCACCGCCGCCACCGCCACCCACCCGACCCCTTAACCCGCCGCCCCACTGCTCCTCGCCTTCCTCTGCGGCCCTCCGCCCCGTTGCTCCTCGACCTTCCTCTACGGCCCTCCGCCCCGTTGCTCCTCGCCTTCCTCTACGACGCCCTGCGGCGGCGGCGACCCACCGCCGGGTTGATCTTCCACTCCGACCGCGGCTGTCAATACACCAGCGCCCAGCACGCCCGCCTCGCCGCCGACCACGGCATCCGGCTGTCCGTCGGCCGACGCGGGCAATGCTGGGACAACGCCGTCGCCGAATCGTTCTTCGCCACCCTCAAAACCGAACTGGTGCACCGCCAGGCATGGCCCGCCCGCACCACCGCCCGCAAAGCGGTCTTCGAATACATCGAGGGCTGGTACAACACCCGCCGCCGGCATTCCAGCCTCGGCTACCTCAGCCCAACCACCTACGAAACCCAGACAGCCTGAACCACCACAACGACCCCTGTCCGTCAAAACGGGTCAAGCCCACCCTCCGCCCCGTCGCTCCTCGCCTTCCTCTACGGCCCTCCGCCCCGTCGCTCCTCGACCTTCCTCTACGGCCCTCCGCCACCGCCCTCGCCAGCACACCGGCCATCGCCAACCAACCGCTGGACCTGCCGTCCACCGCTCCTCGACCTCCCCCGCCGCCCCTCCGACACCGGCCACCGAACCAAACCCCTAGCCGGACGCCACCCACCGCTTCACGGTTCCCCACGGCTCCGCCGACGCCGCCAGCGCAGACCTCGCCAACACACCGCCCGACCAACCCTTTGCCCGACGCTGTCCACCGCTCGTCCGTCTCTCCTACGGCTCCCCAAAACCGGTCTCATCGACGCACCGACCACCGCCACCACCCGATCAACCCCTTGCCCGCTGCCCCTCCGCTACCGCAGCGCCGGCCTCGCCGACACCGGCCACCGACGATCACCCACCGGTCCCCAATTGACCTGCGCCCCCGTTCAACAGCGCGGACGCCGGCCTCGCCGACGCATCGGCCACCGCCGTCGTTGCCACCCAAACCAACCCTTGGCCGTCGAACCCCTCCGGCGCTGCGGCGCCGGCCTCGCCGATACACCGGCCTCCGTTACCCAACCAATCCCTGAGGTCCGGACGCTGCCTACCGCTCCTCGATCTCCCAATGCGGCCCGTCCGACACCGGTCTCGCAGACACTCCAGCCGCCGCTACCCCTCACTCGACTCCACCCACCGCTTCACGGTCTCCCCCTGCGGCTCTGCCGGCGCCGGCCTCGCCGACGCACCGGTCAATGGCACCGCCCAGCCAAACCCTCAGCCCGACGCCGCCCACCGCTCATCGGTCTCTCCTCACGGCTCCGCAGAACGCGACCTCATCGACGCATCGACCACCGGCCACCACCCGATCGCCTTCTGCCCGCGGCCCTCCGACACCGCAGCGGCGGCCTCGCCGATACACGGACCGCCGCCACCCAACCAGTCCCTCAACCCGACACTGCCTATCGCTCCTCGGCCTCTCCCCTCAGCCCCTCCGACACCGCCGATGCCCACCTCATCGACGCCACCCCGCCGAACCCCTTGACTTGCCCTTCCAACACTGCGGACGCGGCCTCGCCGGCACACGGGCCACCGCCGCCGCTGCCACCCAGACCGGCCCCTTGACCTTCGGACCCTCCAACACCGCGGCGCCCACCTCGCCGATACACAGCCCGCCATCACCCAACCCTTAACCGACGCCGCGCACCGGTCCTCGACCTCCGCTGCGGCCCGGCCGACACCGCCGGCACTGGCCTCGCCAGCGCACCGGCTACCGGACAACCTCCAACTCGACGCCGCCCACCGCTCCACGGTCTCCCCCTGCGGCTCCGCTGACACCGCCGGCGCCGGCCTCGTCGACGTGGTGGCCGCCGTCGCTGGCGCGACCCTTCGACGCTGCCGTGCCCTGTTCGACGACGCGACCGCCTGCGCCTCGCACGGGCTCAGGTGCGCACCACCGGTGTCTCGTGACCCGCAACCGGGCGTGTGCAGGCCAGGGGGCTTGCCGTTCCGTACCAGCGCGAACAGGTCGACGCCCGGCCCGGGCGCACCGCCCAGCTCTCAACCTCGACCCGCTGCCCTCGCCGCGCCTGTCCAGCCTGTCGATACCGCCACCCTTCACGCGGCGGGGGCGTCCTCCGCGGTATCGGTTCGTATCGGCGGAGGCCCCGACACGGGCGCCGCGTGGCTGGCGAAGCTGCGGATGGCGCGCTTTGATCAAGGTGACAGGGTCGGGGTGGTCGAACAGTTAGGTATGTTTACCAAATGATCGGTGAGTGGGTGGGTGGGCCTGAGGCGGCTCGGTTGTGTGCGGGGGCGCTGGACCTGCCGGACGATGCCCGGGAGGCGGAGGAGCTGGTGAACCGGCTGGCGGCGCCGCCTGAGGGGCGGGTCGCCGTGCGGCTGGTGGAGCTGGACGAGGCGGGGGACGCGGTCGGCGTGGTGTTCGGGTCGATCAGCGACAGAGACCCAGCGCTCGGGCACATCGAGCTGCTCGCGGTGGAGCCCGGGCGGCGGCGGGAGGGGATCGGCAGCGGGTTGCTGGCGGCGGCGGAGCGGCGGCTGGCGGAGGTCGGGGCGCGGAGGATCCGGATCGGGGGCAACCCGCCGTGCTACGCGTGGCCGGGGATCGACGTGCGGTACACGCCGGCGGTGTGCCTGGCGGAGCGGGCCGGGTACCAGCGGACCGACACCGCCTGGAACATGACGGCCGATCTGAGCCAGGTGAGCGCGACGCAGCAGGCGGACGAGGAGCGGCTGGAGAAGGCCGGGGTCAAGGTCCTGCGGGCGGGCAGCGACACGCCGGAGTGGGTGCGTGGCATCTGGGGCGACGGCTGGGCCTGGGAAGCGGCGCAGTCGATGGGGTGCTGGGTCGCGGTGAGGGATGGCGAGATCCTGGGGTTCGCGGCATACGGTGCGAACCGCCCCAGCTGGTTCGGGCCGATGGGCACCGCGCCCGCGGCGGAGGGGCTCGGGGTGGGGCGGGTGCTGCTGCGGCGGTGCCTCGCGGACCAGTTCGACGACGGGCACCTGACGGCGCAGATCGGGTGGGCCGGGCCTGTCGCGTTCTACTCGAAGACGGTCGGCGCCCGGCTCGAACGCGTCTTCTGGATCTACACGAAAGACGTACACCTGCCGCAAACGCAATAAAGCGCATGAAGGGCAGGCCGTGGGTTCGCCACGATCCTGCCCCGCACACGTCGCACCAGCGCCCAGTGATCCCCCGTCATGCCACGGGCGGCCGGTGCCGTCTCAACATCCGACTCGAAGGCCCCAGGGACTGGGTCAGCGGTCGGGCTGGTTGGCCCGCTTGTCCTGCGCGGTGGTCTGCTGCTCCTGCTGGAGCTTCTTCGCCTGCATGGTGGCCGTGTTCGCGGTCGCCTGCTGTCCCGTGATGTCCGCGTCCGGGGTGATCATCATGTCGTCGGAACGGTCTGGGTCCATGTAGCCGAGGTCGTCTTCGCTGCGGTGCATACCGCGGCTGTCGAAGTTGCTGTTCTTCTGTGACTTACCCATGGCTTCCCCCTCGTGTAGGCCGCTCCCACCATATGAGGACCGTTCACGTGATGCGGGCAAATTCCACATTTCGCATCTAGAGTCGTGGGGATGAGCGGTGCGATACCAGTCATCGACGGCCACAACGACCTGCCGTGGCGGCTGCGGATGCGCGGCCCGGCCGACATCGCGGGTCACGCCGCAGGGCTGCACACGGATCTCCCCCGCCTCCGGCAGGGCGGCGTCAAGGCGCAGTTCTGGTCGGTGTACGTCCCGTGCGGCATCCCTCAGTCCGAGGCCACCGTGAAGGTGCTCGAGCAGATCGACCTGGTGCACCGGCTGGTCGACGCGCACCCCGGCGAGCTCGCACTGGCGACGACCGCCGACGAGGTCGAGCGGATCAGCGAAACCGGACGGATCGCGTCGCTGCTCGGCGCCGAGGGCGGGCATTGCATCGATGACTCTCTCGGCGTTTTGCGCAGTCTGTACCGCCTGGGCGTCCGCTACCTCACGCTCACCCACGGCAAGAACACCGCCTGGGCCGACAGCGCGACGGACGAGCCCGCGGTCGGCGGCCTGTCGGCGTTCGGCGTGGAGGTGGTCCGCGAGCTGAACCGGCTCGGCATGATGGCCGACCTGTCGCACGTGGCCCCCGAGACGATGCACGCGGCGCTCGACGTGTCCACGGCGCCGGCGTTCTTCTCGCACTCCTCCGCCCGCGCCCTGTGCGACCACCCACGCAACGTCCCCGACGACGTCCTCACCCGGGTCCGCGACACCGGCGGCGTGGTGATGGTGACGTTCGTGCCGTTCTTCCTCAACGAGACCTGCCGCCAGTGGGGCGACGAGCTCGTCCGCGTGGAGGACGCCATCCCCGCCGAGTACGGCTCCCAGGAGTTCGAACGCCTGCAGCGCGACTGGATCGCCGCCAACCCCTGCCCCCCGTCCACCGTCCGCGACGTCGCCGACCACGTGGAGCACGTCCGCGACGTCGCCGGCATCACCGCCGTCGGCATTGGCGGCGACTTCGACGGTACGGAGGTCCTGCCCACCGGCCTCCACGACGTGTCGACGTACCAGTCCCTGTTCGAGGAGCTACGGACCCGCGGCTGGTCCGACGCCGACCTGCGCCGCCTAGGGTGGGAGAACACACTGCGCGTCCTACGCGACACCTGCGGCTGACCCCCGACACCCCGCCGCCCGGCCGCCACCCCATGATCGAAGGACCGCCCCGGTCGTGCTGGCGGCCAGACCGGTCCTTCGATCATGGCCCGAGGACGGAGACACCACGGCGCCGCGCCGATCGCGGCAGGCCAACCGCAGACAAGAACGCAGCCCGGCCAGCCAACCACGGGCAAATCGCCACGGGACCGACCAGCACGGCGCCGAACCACCACCACCGGACCAACCAAAACGCCGACTCGACAAACCACAGGCTGAATCACGGCCCACAGGCCCGCACCACCTGGGCTGAGAGAACACACTGCGCGACCTGCGCGACACCTGCGGCTGGCCCACCACACCCCGGCCGCCAACCGCCACACCCCGCCATGATCAAAGGACGGATCCGGCCGCCCGCACAACCAGATCCGTCGTTCGATCATGGCTGGAGGACGGAGACGCCACGGCGCCGCGCCGATCGCGGCAGGCCAACCGCAGACAAGATCGCAACCCGAGCGGGCAGCTGCGGGCGAATCGCCGCGGGACCGACCGGCGTGGCGCTGAAGCATCGCCGGCGCGGCTGACCAGATGCCAGGGTGACAAAACCACGGACGGAATCGCGATCGGGCCGACCAACCGCCGGAGGAAGGCAGCCAACCACAGGCAGAAGAACCACGGTTGGGCCGACCAGACGCCGGAGGGCGGCCAACCAGAGGCGGAATCGCCCGGTCAGAGAGGGCCCCGGTCAGAGAGGGCCCCGGTCAGACCTCGAGCGGCGGAGACGGCCCGCCGCCCGTCGCTGACGGTTTGTTGCGCGGGCTGGAGCCAGCGGCAAGACCGTCAGCGGGGGCAGCGGCGACCGTCAGCGCCGGGGCTGGAGTCGAGCGGCAAGACCGTCAGCGGCGGGGCTGAGGCCAGGCGGCGAACGGTGAGCGGTGGGCCGGAAGTGTGTGGACAGCAAGAAGGGCAGGCCCGGAACGGGCCTGCCCTTCTTGGAAGAGCTGGACTCAGAAGTCCATGTCGCCGCCGCCGGGGGCGCCCGCGGGGGCCGGGGTCTTCTCCGGCTTGTCCGCGACCACTGCCTCGGTGGTGAGGAAGAGCGCCGCGATCGAGGCGGCGTTCTGCAGGGCGGAGCGGGTGACCTTGGCCGGGTCGATGATGCCCTCGGCCAGGAGGTT
>NZ_JBFAJA010000035.1:0-114306 GCF_040654975.1 Dactylosporangium sp. NPDC050588
CGGCGAGCGGCAGGACGCCCGGTCACATCGTGCCCGGGCGTCCTCGTTGCTGCGGGTTCACTCCCACCGTGCGGTGGACCAGTCCTCGCTGGACCAGTAGTGCCCGCTCCACGTGCCGCTGGACCAGTAGTGCCCGGACCAGTAGTGGCCCGACCAGCCCGGGTCCGACCAGGTGGAGGCGGCGCCCCACGGGGTGCCGGACCAGGCGGAGACGGCCCACGTCTTCGACGCCCAGGACGTCCCGGTCCAGCCGCTGCCGGTCACCTGGTGGCCCATCCACTGCCCGCCCGACCACGAGCTCTGCGACGCGCTGCGCGACGCCCAGGCGCCGGTGCTGAGGGTGCCCCAGATGGTGGCCTCACCGGTGAGCGCGACGTTGTCGCGGACGACGTGGCTGCCGCCGCGGGCGTCCTCGATCGAGCCGGACCCGTTGGACCAGGTGAAGTTCTGCTTCACGTTCGGCGTCGGCGCGGCCAGGGCCTTGCCGAGGTTGAGCTCGCGGTATCCGAGCCCGGCCGCGTTGCCGCTGGTCAGGACGTCGCCGTTGGTCATCAGCAGGTGCTTGACCTGGTCCGGCGTGAGCGACGGGCGGGCCTGCAGCAGCAGCGCGACGGCGGAGCTGGTGACCGCGGTCGCCTGGGAGGTGCCGCTGCCGCGGAACAGGGTCGTCCCGACCCGGGCGGAGGTGTAGGACACGTCGATGTTGGAGCCGGGGTCGGCGAGCGACAGGATCGACTGGCCGGGTGCCAGCAGGTCGGTGCGGCGGTTGGACGGGCCGTTGTACGTCAGACTGGTGAACGTCGAGATGGTGTCGTCCGATGTGGACAGTGTGCCGCGGGTGTCGGCCGATCCGACGTTGAGGATGAACTGGTCGGTGGCCGGGTCGGTCATCTGCTTGCCGTCGTTGCCGACGGCGGCGACGACGACGATGCCGGCCTTCCAGGCCTGCTCCGCGGCGAACGCCACCGGGTCGGTCCAGTAGTTCGGCGTGCCGCCGGTGCCGTAGGACAGGTTGATGACCCGGATCGGGTTGGCGGGGTCGTCGTTGCGGTGCGCCACCACCCAGTCGATCGCGGCGATCATCTGCGACGCGTCCACGGCACCGTTGGACGTGCCGACCTTGACGGAGGTGAGCTTCACCTTGGGGGCCAGGCCGACGGTGCCGGTGGTTGGGTCGTTGGCGACGATGATGCCGGCCATGTGCGTGCCGTGCCCGTACGTGTCGAGGTAGCGCAGGTTCGGCGACTGTGACTCGAACGACAGGTCCGGCCCGTTGATGATCTGCGCGGCGGGCATCCCGGGCACCGGCGCGATGCCGGTGTCGATCAGTGCGACACCGACCCCGGCGCCGGTGAGGCCGGCGGCCGTGCCCGTGGCCGCGCCGATGGTCTTGCGCACGTCGGCCAGCGAGAGGCCCGCGCTCGAGGCGGCCGTGCCCATCCAGATGTTCGACGCCCAGGCGTTCGACGCCGGGTGCGCCGCCGACGCGACCGACTGGGTGCCGCCGGCCGTGCCGCCGACGACCACCGGCAGCAGCGCCGCCGCGGCCGCCACCCGAAGCAGGCCTCGCCTGCGTGTGTTGCGCACTCTGGACTCCCTCCGGCTGCCCGTGATCGACGGGCACGGCCCCATCATTCGGGCCCGAGCCGCCGGACGGCAGGGCCGGACCGGGAGCGCCACCGAACCGCACCCGGCGCCTGTCAGCCGCCCGCCGGGCGTATCGGCGGTTCGGCCGCGGCGGCGACCGAAGACCTGACAGGCGCCGGGCGAGGTTCAGCAGCGGCTGATCGTCGAGTTGTTCAGCGTCACGTTCGAGATGGTGAGCCGGTCCGTGCACGGGTTCTCGACGATGCGGTTGTTCGTCAGCGTGAAGTTGCGCAGCGTGATGTCGGTGTTGCCGGGGAACTCGGTCCGTTCGGCCAGCCGGACCTCGCCGCCGCCGCTGATCGTGCCGCCGTTCGTGGCGACGGTGACGTTGTAGCAGTTCTCGATCAGGACGGCGTTGTTGCCGGTGTCGGCGATGTCGACCCGGTCGACGACGGCGCCGCCGCTCTCCGAGACGCAGAAGATGCCCCGGCCGCCGCCGCGCGCACGGACCGTCCCGACGCGGATGTTCGTGGTGTACGAACTGCCGATGCGCCCGTTGCGGTTGGCCATCCTGAACGCCGCGTACCCGGTGCCCGTCCCGGCGTTCTCCGCGTCGACCGTGCCGACCGTCGCGTTGACGGTCTGGTTGAGCAGCAGGCCCGACTCGCCGACGTTGCGCGCGGTCACCGTGCCGATGGTGATGCCGTCCACGCCGTACGTCTCGACCGCGTGCGAGCTCGCGCCCGACACGTACACCGTGCCGATCCGGACGTTGCGGGTCCACTGGCTGGTGTCGCCGCGGTTGTCGATGCGCACGCCGAGGCCGCCGGACAGCCGCATGTCGATCTGCCCGAGCACGACGTTCGTGACGTTGCGCATGAAGATGCCGTACAGCGGGGCGCCGGTCAGCGTGAGGTGCTGCACCTCGACGTCGGTGGTGCCGCGCGAGTAGATCGGCGCCTGGTCGCCCGAGCCCGTGCCGGTGACGTTGATCGTGCCGCAGACGTCGATCGTGGTGTAGCTGGGCAGCGAGATGCGGGCGCCGGCGCTGATGGTGCCGGAGCCGCGCACGACGACGCGCTGCTTCGAGGCCCGCCCGGCTGTCAGGCTGTTGACGGCGGCCTGCACGGCCGAGCGCATGTCGGTGCCCGTGTATGCGGTGGTGCCGCCGTTGCGCGCGGTCCACGTGCCGCCGTTGAGCACCGCCTCGGCGTTGAAGGAGCCGGTGCCGCACCCGCCGGCCGGCGGCGACGTCGTCGGCGTGCCGCTGCCGACGCGGGCGAGGGTCCACTGCTGGTTGGCCCCGTCGGTGTCGGTGTACTGCGAGATGCGGGCCCCGTCGGCGGTCGACCACTCCCAGACGTCGAGGGCCTTGCCGCTGTGCCGGCTGAGCAGCCGCACGTAGCCGCCGGCGGAGTCCTTCAGCGTGAACTGCTGCCGGTTGTTCCCGGCGGCGGCGGCCTGCTGGTACAGGCCGGCGCCGTCGCTCGCGTTGGCGAGCTCGAGGACCTTGCCGCTGTGCCGCGACCTGATCTGGTAGTAGCCGTTGTCGGTGGGCACGAACTGCCACTGCTGGACGGCGAGGTCGTTGCGGGTGAACTGGTTGACCGGGGCGCCGTCGGCGGTGGACCACTCCCACAGGTCCATCGCCTTGCCGCTGTTGCGGTTGACGATCACGTACCAGGCGGACGTGTCGACCGTGGCCGCCGACGCGGCCGGCAGGGCGACGACGACGCCCACGCCCAGCAGCGTGGTCACCGCCGTCCCGATGAGCACACTGATGCGCCAGCGACGCTTCATGACGCGACTCCTCACGGGGAAAGGGCTTTCCCAAGGGTGTCGGCGAAGCTATCGGAGTGCATCGATGAAGTCAAACACCGCTGTAACTTTCAGCGCCCGCGATCGTCCGGACCCGGACGACCTTGCCGTCCGGCATGCAGTCCGCCGTCCGGTCGGCGGTCATCCACGGGGCTGCGGGGCGGCCGGCACGCTGATGTGGTCGACCACGGAGACCACGCCGTCGAGCCCGCCCGCGATCCTGGCCGCGACCATGGCGTCCCGCCGCCGAGCGGCGGCGCCGCACAAGGTCACCGTGCCGTCGTGGACGTCGGCGGTGACGCCGTCGTCCCCGAGGCACAGCCCGTGGATGAGCAGCTCGTCCATGAGCTCCCGTTCGATCGCCTCGTCGGAGCGCAGCGCGCCGCGCAGCAGGTCCCGGCGGGTCACGATCCCGACGAGGGCGCCGGTGTCGTCGTCGAGCACCGGCAGCCGCTTCACCCGGTGCCGCTCCATCAGACCGGCGGCGGCGCTCACCCGCGACCCGGCGGTCACCGTGACCGGCGGCGTGGACATCATCGTGCCGGCGGTGCCCGCCGGCGCGTCGCCCGCGCCCGGGCGCAGCAGGGGCAGCAGATCCGCCTCGGAGATCACCCCGATCACCCGGTCGTCGTCGCGGACGACCGGCACGCCGCTCACCCCGAACTCGGTGATGACGTCGGCGACGTGCCGATCGGTGCAGTCGGCCGTCACGACCACCACCGACGGGTTCATCACGTCACGGACACATAGGTCTTTCATGGCCCTACCCCCTTCACGGTCCACGCTGCTCCGTGGCCGTTGCGGCCGCACGGGCCGAAGGTCACCTGGTCGCCGGGCCGTCGTCCTGACGGGGCGGTCCGGGGACGGTGAGTGGATGGGCGACGTCGTCCAGCGCGGCGAGGACGGCCATGGTCCGCCGGTATCCGACCTGGTCGAGGCTACCCGCGACGAGGCGCCGGGCGGCGTCGGACTCCATGCGGGCCAGGCGCGGGGCCTTCACGTCGGCCGCGCGGTAGATCGTGAGCACGGTGGTGGCGGCGGCGCCGTACACCATCAGGACGACGGCGGTGACGATCAGCGTGTGTGTCATGGGTCGGCTCCGTCCTCGGCGGGTGCTCGGTCAGGCGACCAGCGCGCTGCCGTACTTCACGACGACCAGCAGCGCGAGGACGAGCAGCCAGATCGTGACGGCGACGGCGTCGAGGTCGGCGTCGATCGCGGCGCGCAGGGCCGGTCCGGCGCGGCGGGGGAGCGGCAGGTGGCCGTCGCGGAGGTTCACGTGCGTCAGGGTGGCGAAGACCAGCGTGGTGGACACCGTCACCAGCAGGCACCATGGGCACAGCGCGCCGATGACGTACGACGACTGGTAGAACAGCCAGTAGGCGAACCCGACGCCGAGCGTGTAGACGACCTGCGCCGCCAGCATGAACCAGCGCGGGAAGCGCACGCCGCCGAGGCTCGCGACCGCGACGGTGATGACGACGGGCTCGGCGATCAGGCCGAAGAACGCGTTCGGGAAGCCGAACAGCTGCGCCTGCCAGGACCGCCCGACGGTGCCACAGGACAGCACGGCGTTGATGTTGCAGGTCAGGTCGGCGGCGGGGTCGGCGGCGAGGCGGACCGCGTCGACCGACAGCACGAACGACGCGATCAGGCTCAGCACGGCCGACACGAGCATCGTGCCGTAGATCCAGCCGTTGCTGTGCCGCAGCCGCCGGGCCCGCTCCAGGGCGGTCATGCCGTGGCCGCGACGGCGGCGGCCAGCGGACCGGCCGTGTACAGGTCGCCCTCGAACACCTTGCCGTTGACCAGGACCGTCGGCGTGCCGGTGACGCCGCCGTGCTGGAACGCCCAGTCGGTGGACGTCGCGACCCAGCGCTCGAAGCGGCGCTCGGTGAACGACGCCGCGACGTCGGCGGGGACACCCGCGCCGGTGGCGATGGCCGCGATCCGCTGGTCGGTCAGGCCGGGGCCGCCCTCCGCGGGCTGCTGCTCGAACAGCGCGGCGCTGAACGCCAGCACCTTCGCCGGGCTCCGGTCGGCGACGGTGGCGACGGCGTTGGCGGTGCGGGTGGAGTACCGGGTGCCCTGCGACGCCCGGTCGAGGAACGCGAGCGGGTGCAGCTCCAGGCGGACCGTGCCGGCGGCGACGAGACGCTCCAGGTCGCCGCTGTTCGCCCGCTCGAACCGCCCGCAGTACGGGCAGAGGTAGTCCAGATAGATCGTCACCGTGACCGGACCCGTCCCGGTCACGATCGCGCCGGTGGCGGTCGCGCCCGCCGGGGCCGCCGTCGACTGCGCGGCGGGCGGTGCGGGTGCGTCGTCGCCGCCGGCCGCGTCGACGAGGACGAACGCGATCGCGGCCAGCAGCGCGACGATGACGACCCCGCCGGCGACACCCAGGTTCCGGTGCCGCCGCCGGGTGCGCCGCAGCGCCTCCGCCCGCGCCTGCCGTGCCGCGCGCGCCTCCCGGGCCTGCCGGGCCTGCCGTGACGGCGTGCGTGCCTGTGTCCCCATGTCGGCGGTCCCCCTGTCGGATGCGTGTACGCGCTGTCAGCCTCCGCCCGTACCGCGAGACGGCGGATGAGGCGGAAGACCCGTACCGACCGGGACCGACGACCCGGACCGGCGGCCCTCGTCCGGGGAGCACCGCGGCCGCGGTGACGGGCGTCCCGGAGGCGGCGGGACCAACGGCCCTGCCGTCTCCGTCCGCCACGGACAAGGCTGGAGACCGAATCGAGGAGGAACCGATGACCACCATCAGCGCCCCCACCGACACCACCGCCGACACCACCGCCTGGCGCGGCTTCCGCGGCGGATCGTGGCGGGACCAGGTCGACGTGGCAGGGTTCGTGCGGGCCAACGTCCGCCCGTACGAGGGCGACGAGACGTTCCTCGCCGGCCCGACGCGGCGGACCACGCACGTGTGGGGCCTGCTGACCGCGATGTTCCCGCAGGAGCGCGAGCGCGGCATCCACGACGTCGACCCGCGCACGCCCGCGTCGATCACCGCCTTCGCGCCCGGCTACATCGACCGTGAGCACGAGCTGATCGTGGGCCTGCAGACCGACGCGCCGCTGCGCAGGGCGATCATGCCCTTCGGCGGGCTGCGGATGGTGGAGAACGGGCTCAAGGCCTACGGGTACGAGCTCGACCCCCTCGTCAAGGAGATCTTCACCCGGTTCCGCAAGACGCACAACGCCGCCGTGTTCGACGCGTACACGCCGCAGATCCTCGCCGTGCGCAAGGCCGGCGTCATCACGGGCCTGCCCGACGCGTACGGGCGCGGCCGCATCATCGGCGACTACCGCCGGGTCCCGCTGTACGGCGTCGACTTCCTCATCGCCGAGAAGCGCCGCGACAAGGCGTCCCTGGACGACCGGCCGTCGACCGCCGAGGTCATCCGCGACCGAGAGGAGCTGGCCGAGCAGTTGCGCGCCCTCGACGAGCTCAAGACGATGGCCGCGAGCTACGGGTATGACATCGCCGGTCCCGCCCGTACCGGGCGGGAGGCCGTGCAGTGGCTGTACTTCGCCTACCTCGCCGCCGCGAAGGAGCAGAACGGCGCCGCGATGTCGCTCGGGCGCACCTCGACGTTCCTGGACATCTACCTCGAACGCGACCTCGACGAGGGCGTCCTCACCGAGAGCGGCGCGCAGGAGCTCGTCGACGACTTCGTCATGAAACTGCGCATCATCCGCTTCCTGCGCACCCCCGAGTACGACCAGCTGTTCTCGGGCGATCCGACCTGGGTCACCGAGTCGATCGGCGGGATGGGCGCCGGCGGCCGGACCCTCGTCACCCGCACGTCGCTGCGGTACCTGCAGACGCTGTACAACCTGGGACCGGCGCCCGAGCCGAACCTGACCGTCCTGTGGTCGCCGGCGCTGCCCGAGCCGTTCAAACGCTTCTGCGCGAAGGTGTCGATGGACACCAGCGCCATCCAGTACGAGAACGACGACCTGCTGCGGCAGTACAGCGACGACGACACCGCGATCGCCTGCTGTGTGTCGGCGATGCGGGTCGGCAAGGACATGCAGTTCTTCGGCGCGCGCGTCAACGTCGCCAAGGCCCTGCTGTACGCGATCAACGGCGGCCGCGACGAGATGAGCGGCGTCCAGGTGGCGCCCGCGACCGCACCGCTCACCGGCGAGGTCCTGGACTACGGCGAGGTGCTCGCGGCGTTCGACCGCACCCTCGACTGGCTCGCCCGCACGTACGTCGACGCGCTCAACATCATCCACTGCATGCACGACAAGTACGCCTATGAGCGCATCGAGATGGCGCTGCACGACTACCCGGTGCGCCGGTTCCTCGCCTGCGGCATCGCCGGGCTCTCCGTCGCCGCCGACAGCCTCGCCGCGATCCGCTACGCCCGCGTCACGCCGGTGCGCGACGCCACCGGCCTCGCCGTCGACTACACGGTGGACGGCGGCTATCCGGCCTACGGCAACGGCGACGACCGCGCCGACAGCATCGCCGTGTGGCTGGTCGAGACGTTCATGGACAAGGTCCGCGCCAACCCCAGCTACCGCGACGCGATCCACACCCAGTCGGTGCTCACCATCACCTCCAACGTCGTGTACGGCAAGCACACCGGCAACACGCCGGACGGCCGCCGAGCCGGCGAGCCGTTCGCGCCCGGCGCCAACCCGATGAACGGCCGCGACACCCACGGCATGGTCGCCTCGGCCCTGTCGGTGGCGAAGCTGCCCTACGCGGCGGCCCGCGACGGCATCTCCCTCACCAGCACCGTCACCCCCGACGGCCTCGGCCGCGCCGACGCCGAACGGGTCACGAACCTGGCCCGCATCCTCGACGCCTACGTGGGCGCCGGCGGGTTCCACCTCAACGTCAACGTGCTCGACCGGGCCACGCTGCTGGACGCGATGGAGCACCCCGAGCGGTACCCGCAGCTGACCGTGCGCGTGTCCGGCTACGCCGTCAACTTCGTGCGGCTCACCCCGGAGCAGCAGCGCGACGTCGTGAACCGGACCTTCCACGGATCGGCATGACCCCGATGTGTTCCTCCCAGACCCGGCCGGACGCCGCCGTTCTTCCCCCCGAACGGTGGCGTCCGGTCCCGGGCCGGCTGCACTCGTGGGACGTCTCCACCGGCGTCGACGGGCCCGGCACCCGCTTCGTGGCGTTCCTCGCCGGGTGCCCGCTGCGCTGTCTGTACTGCCAGAACCCCGACACCTGGCGGATGCGTGACGGCACCGGGACCACCGCCGGCGGCGTCGTCGACCAGGTCCGCACGTTCACCGACTTCGTCCGGACCACCGGCGGCGGCATGACCGTCAGCGGCGGCGAACCGTTGCTGCAGCCCGCGTTCACCCACGCGCTCTTCACCGGCGCCCGGCAGCTCGGCCTGCACACCGCCCTCGACACGTCCGGCGCGCTCGGCGCCCGCGCCGGCGACGACCTCCTCGACGTCACCGACCTCGTCCTGCTCGACATCAAGGCGTGGGACCCGGCCCGCTACCACCGGCTCACCGGCGGTTCCATCGCCCCGACCCTGGACTTCGCGCGCCGCCTCGCCGGCCGCGGCACGCCGGTCTGGGTGCGGTACGTCCTCGTCCCCGGCCTCACCGACGACCCCGCGGACGTCGAGGGCGTCGCCGGGTTCGCCGCCGGCCTCGGCAACGTGGAACGCGTCGACGTCCTGCCGTTCCACCGCCTCGGCGCCGCCAAGTACGACCGGCTCGGCATCCCGTTCGCCCTGCGGGACACGGCACCCCCGGACGAGGCGCTGCTGACCCGGGTCCGCGACACCTTCACCGCCGCCGGCCTCACCGTGTACTGACGCCCCGGCCTTGCGATGCGCCACGTCCGCGGTCAGGTGGCGGCGAGGGCGGCGAGCTGCGGGGCGAGCCACGGGGCGACGACGAGGCGGACGCCCTCCGGGGTGAGGTGGAGGCCGTCGCTGCGGACGCGGACGTCGCCCACCTGCCAGGTGAACTTCCCGTCGGGGCAGACGACGCGGTTGAGGTCGAGCACGACCGGGTGGCTGGGGTGGCCGGCGGCGGTGGCGCGCAGCAGCCGGTTCCACGCGTCGACACGGTCCGGGGTGTCCTCGGGCCACAGACCGCCGTCCGGTCGTTCCTGGCGTCGCGTGTACGGGGCGGTCAGCAGCGCGACCCGGGCACCGCGTCCGGCGGCGAGGTCGATCGCGGTCCGGAGCTGGCCGGCGAGGTACGCGTCGTAGTCCGGCTCGCCGACGTGGGTCCAGCGGCCGTCGAGCCGGCGGTCCATCAGCTCCCACCGGTCCAGCAGCACGACCACCACGTCGGGTTCGGCCTTCGCCACGGAGCTGCCCCACCGGTACTGCCACGTCGCGCAGTACGGGAGGTTGGTGTGCGGGTCGCCGCCGTAGCGCAGCTCCGGCAGGACCGCGATCCCGCAGCCCTGGACGCCCTGGTTGTCGAGCTCGAAGCGGGGGTCGCCGGGCCAGTACGCGCCGAGGGTCCACGACACGGAGTCGCCGATGACCATCACCCGCGGGGGACCGGCCCGCCGCCCGGGGCGGGCCGTCACCGGGCCGCCGGCCGGAGCGGAGACCGTGGCCTGCGGGGCGGCGACCGTGGCCAGTGGCGGCGCGGCGACCGTATTCGAGGGCGGCGGACCGGCGGGCGGGCCCGCCAGCAGGGCGAGGACCGTCGCCGCGGCCGCGGTCGCCGTGGCGCCCAGTGGCAGCAGCGACCGCCGGCCGGCGGCGACGGCGCCCGCACGGCGGATCGGCTGCTCCACCAGGACGAAGCTGACCGCGGCCACGAGCAGGGTCGTGGTCACCCTGGCCGCGAAGAGCCGGACGCCGGTGAGCCCGGTGCGGTCGGCGTCGAGGACCGCGAACAGCGGCCAGTGCCACAGGTACGCGCCGTACGAGACCCGCCCGAGCAGGACCACGGCACGGCCGCTCAGCAGGCGGGCGGCCGGGGAGGACGGCGCCGCGGCGAGCTCGCCGACGACCGCGGCGGCCGCGACCGCGAACAGGGCCAGCCCTCCCTGGAACAGCCACGGGGAGTCGCCGCGCGCGACAGCCAGGCCGGCGCAGCACACCGGTACACCGGCGGCCGCGGCACAACGGCGGAGGGTGGCGTGCCGGGTCAGCGCCGGCAGGGCCGCCGCGAGCGCGCAGCCGACGAGCGGCGCGCAGGCCCGGGTGTCGGTGCCGAAGTAGAGCCGGTCCGTGCCGTCGGTGGCCGGCAGCGCCGCGGCGGTGACCGCCGAGGCGGCCGCGCCGAGCAGCGCGCCGATCCCGATGACGAGCCGCCGCCGCGGCAGGCGCAGCGCCAGGAGCAGCAGCAGCGGCCACAGCAGGTAGAACTGCTCCTCGATGGCGAGGGACCAGGTGTGCTGCAACGGCGACGCGGCGGCGGTCTCGGTGAAGTAGTCGCCGCCCCGGTCCGCCATCCGCCAGTTCGCCCAGTAGGTGAGCGCGGCGACGGCGTCGGTCCGCAGCGGCGCCGGGTCCTGCGCGGGCAGCAGCCACCGGGCGGTGAACAGCACGAACCCGACCATGAGCACCAGCGCGGGCAGCAGCCGCCGGGCCCGGCGCAGCCAGAACCCGCCCAGCGAGATCCGGCCCGTCGCCTCGGCCTCGCGGAGCAGCAGCGAGGTGATGAGGAAGCCGGACAGGACGAAGAACAGGTCCACGCCGAGGAACCCGCCCGGCAGCAGGCCGGGCAGGCCGTGCACGACGAGGACCGCGCACAGCGCGACGGCCCGGACGCCGTCGAGCGCCGGCAGGTGGGGCGACCGCGCCGGAGCCGCCGTCGGCGCAGTCGTGGACACGGCGGGCCCGCTGCCCGCCCCGCGGTGCTCCAAACGCCTCCGGGCATGTGGTGGCGACGGGCTCCGGCGACATCACCTCATCAGGGTCAGCGACCGGTGAGCCACCGCGCCGGGCGGGGCGGCGCGGGACGTGCTCAGGCCGGCCGGGAGCGCGGGCCGCCCGCCAGCAGGTCGGCGACCGCGCCCCGCAGCTCGGGATGGGCGAACCGGAAGCCCGCCGCCTCCAGCCGTGCCGGGACGCACCGACGGCCGGTCAGCGCGAGCGCCGGGTCGGTCCGCAGCACCCGCGCGCCGAGCCGGACCAGCGTGGCCGGGGTGGGCGGTGCCGGCGGGCGGTGCAGCGCCCGCCGGAGGGTGGCCATGAGCTCCGCGTTGCGCCGGTCGACATCCCCGTCACCAAGGGCGAGTGGCTGTACTTCAACGTCAACAAGAACGGCAACAACGGCTACGACACCACCGTGTGGGTGCCGCAGATCGCGTACCTGCCCTGACGAGTGCCCGTACCCGAGCCGGGTAGCCGATCGGACGCGGGTGGCCCGGCCGCCGCCCGTGTCCGCCGGTCTCACGTCATGACGCGCGGGCCTCGATCGCGTCGAGGTCGCGCACGGCGTAGCGGTGGTGCTCCCACTCCTCGTCCAGGATCACGTGCAGGCACGAGCGCACGGTCTCCTCGTGCTCGGACGAGTGCGGGTTGTGGCGGGTCGCGGCCAGCTCGTCGGCCGTGACGCCGCCGAGGAAGTCGCGGACCATCGCGACGCGGCCCGCCCGGGCCTCCAGCACCTCCGCGAACGGTGGCGTCCCGGCCGTGAAGACCGACGTGTCGTGGCCGTCCTGCTCCGCGCCGGAGTACAGCAGGCCGATGGGGTGAAACGGCTGCTCGACCCGCAGGATCGCCTTGCCCAGCCAGATGTCGGTGGCGGCCACCAGGTGCCGCAGGGTCTGCGCGAACGACCACTCGCCGTCCACCGCCTCGTCGACCGTGCCGTCCGGCAGCGCCGCCGCCCGTGCGACGGTCGCCGCCCACGCGCCCTCGACCGCCGTCCACGCCGCCCGCAGCCCGTCGGGGTCCTCCGCCTGCCGCGCGGCCCGCCCCGGGAACCGCCGGTTGAGCTCCGCCTCGACGAACGGCAGCACGTCGACCCCGTTGACCAGCAGGACGTTGCCGCCCTCGAACAGCCACGGCGAGTCGAGCTCCACGCCCCGCAGCTCGGAGCCCCGCACCACGACCCCGGACAGGTCCGCCCCGGCGAACCGGGCCCCCCGCAGGTCCGCGTCCGTGAACCGCGCTCCCCGCAGCTCGTCGTCACGGCCGAATGTCGCCATCGCTGTCCCCCCGCATCGATCGCCGCTCATGGCGGCAACTGGCGTGTGCCACGCCCGACCCTACGCCCGTGTCCGCGGCGCCGGTCGGTACAGGCGACACAGACGGCGCAAAGAGCACTTTCAGCGACTTCGGTGCGATGCACGGCAATCCCGGCGTCAGCGGTGCACCGGTTGTGCGTGCCTGCATTAGGGTGCGTGCGCATCGATGGATCCGGGGGGCCGCAAGATGATCGGCGTTGATGAGGAGTTCGGGGTGCTGCTGCGCGCGGCACGCCGGGAGGCGGGGCTCAGCCAACGGCAGCTGGCCGAGCACGCCGGGATGAGCCTGGCCGCGGTGCGCGACCTGGAGCAGGGGCGGACCCGACGGCCGCAGCCGCAGTCGGTGGAGGCCCTGGCAGGCGGGCTGCGCCTGACGGGCCCGCAGGCAACGGCGTTCCGGCTCGCGGCGGCCCGGCAGCCGGCGGCACCCGCACCGGCCGTGGCATCGATCAGGGACGCCGCGACCAGGCAGCGACCCGCCAGGGCGCGGGGCGGCGCCGATCTCCCGGTGCGGGTGTCGGTGCTGGGGGCGGCGGCCGTCCACCGCGGCGCGCACCTGGTCGCGATCGGTTCGGCGCGCCAGCGGGTGCTGCTGGGCCGGCTGGCGCTGTCGGCCAACACCGCCGTCGCGGTGTCGGAGCTGGTGGACCTGCTCTGGGACGTGGAGCCGCCGGCGGCGCCGGCCCACGCGGTGCACACGTACGTGTCACGGCTGCGGACCGTCCTCGACCCGGACTACACGGACCGGACCGGGCTGATCGAGCGGACTCCCGGCGGGTACCGGCTGAACCTCACCGCCGACCAGCTCGACCTCGCCGGCTTCCGGCAGCGGGTGGAGCGGGCGCGGGCGGCGGCGCCCGAGGAGGCGCTGGATCTGCTGGAGGCGGCGCTGGCGGTGTGGCGGGGCAGCCCGCTCGCCGACGTCCCGCAGCTGCGGCACCACCCGCTGGTCACGGCCGTGGCGAACGAGCGGGCGGCGGTGGCGCTGCGGTTCGCCGACGCGGCCCTCGCCGCCGGGCAGCCCGGCCGGTGCCTGCCGGTGCTGCGCGAGCTCACCACGGCCGAGCCGCTGCACGAGCCGCTGCACGCCCGGCTCATCGCCGCGCTCGCCGCCGGCGACCTGCAGGCGGCGGCCCTCGCGGTCTACGCCGACATCCGGCAGCGGCTCGTCGAGGAGCTCGGCGTGGGGCCCGGACCGGACCTGATCGACGCCCACCGCAGGGTGCTGCGGCAGGAGACGGCCGGGCCGGGCGCGGTCCCCGCCGCCGCGCCGGTCGTGCCGGCCCAGCTGCCGCCGGACGTGTCCGGGTTCGCCGGGCGGCGGGCGGAGCTGGCCGAGCTGGACCGGATCGCCGGGACCGGGCCGGCGGCACAGCCGTCCGCGGTGGTGATCGCCGCGATCTCCGGCACGGCCGGGGTCGGCAAGACCGCCCTGGCCATCCGCTGGGCGCACCGGGTCCGGGACCGGTACCCCGACGGCCAGGTGTACCTGAACCTGCGCGGCTCCGACCCCGAGGAGCCGATGAGCTCCACCGACGCGCTGCGCCGGCTGTTGCGGGCGCTCGGCGTGGCCGACGCCGACCTGCCCGCCGACGCCGACGATCGGGCCGCCCGCTACCGCACGCAGATCGCCGACCGGCGGATGCTGATCCTGCTGGACAACGCGTCGTCGGTCGAGCAGGTCCGGCCGCTGCTGCCGGGGACCGCGTCGTGCACGGTGCTGGTGACCAGTCGCGACCGGCTGGCCGGGCTGGTGGCGGTGCACGGCGCCCACCGCGTCGACCTGGACCTGCTGTCGGTGGTCGAGGCGGGGGCGCTGCTGCGCCGGCTGATCGGTGTCCGGGCGGAGGCGGAGCCGGGGGCCGCGGTCGCGCTGGCCGAACTGTGCGCGCGGCTGCCGCTGGCGCTGCGGGTCGTCGCCGAGCTGGTCGTCTCGCGCCGCGGGGCGACCCTCGCCGAGCTGGTGGCCGAGCTCGGCGACCAGCGGCTGCGGCTCGCGCTGCTCGACGCCGGCGGCGACCCGCGCGGCTCGGTGCCGGCGGCGTTCTCGTGGTCGCTGCGGCACCTGCCGCCGGCGGTGGCGCAGCTGTTCGTGCTGGTGGCGCTGCACCCCGGCGGCGACGTCGACGTGTACGCGGCGGCGGCCCTGGCCGACGTCACCGTGCCGGACGCGCGGCGGATGCTGTCGCTGCTCGTGCGGGGCCGCATGCTGGACGTCACGGCCGGCGAACGGTTCGGGATGCACGACCTGCTCCGCGCGTACGCGCTGGGGCTCGCCGACGACGCGGCGGTGCACGCCGCCAGGACGCGGCTGTTCGAACACTGCACGGCCGCCGCCGCGGCGGCGATGGACGTGCTGTTCCCGGCGGAGTGCCGGCACCGCCCGGCGGTGCCGCCGACGGCGACGACCCCGCCCCTGCCGGACCGGGCGGCGGCCCGGGCGTGGCTGGACGCGGAGCTGCCCGGCCTGACCGCGGTCGTGCGGTACGCGGCCCGGCACGGCTGGCCGGTCCACGCCGGGATCCTGGCCCGGACGCTGTTCCGCTACCTCGCCGGTGGCTCCGCCGAGGAGGCGCTCGTCGTGCACCAGGCCGCCCACGACGCCGCCGTGCTGGCCGGTGACCGTCCCGGCGCCGCGTACGCCGACCTCGGCCTGGGCGCGACGCAGCAGCAGCTGGGGCGGCTCACGACGGCGGCCGGCCACTTCACCCGGGCGCGGGCCGCGCTCGACCGGGCGGGCGACCCCACGGGGGCGGCCCGGGCGCTGGTGGGGCTCGGCGCCGTCGAGCAGCGGCTGCACCGCTACCAGGTGGCCGCCGGGCACTTCGGCGCGGCCCTGGCGATCTTCCGTTCGCAACGCGACGACGCCGGCGTCGGCCGGACGCTGATCAACCTCGGCATGGTCCGTTACCAGCTCGGCGACCTCGAGGCGGCCGCGGGGCACCACCGGGAGGCGATCGCGGTGCACCGGCGCATCGGCGACCGGACGGGGGAGGCGACCGCCCTGACCGACCTCGGCATCATCGAGGTGCACCTGGGTCAGCCGCGGCGGGCCGCCGAACGCCACTCGCGCAGCCTCGCCCTGTTCCTGGAGGCCGGCGACCGGCACGGCGAGGCGTGGGCCCGCAACGGGCTCGGTGAGGCGGCGGCCGCCGCCGGCCGGCCGGCGGACGCGCTCGCGCACCACACCGCCGCGCTCGACACCGCCGTGCGCGCCGGGCTGCGCGACCAGCAGGCGCGGGCGCACGCCGGGCTCGGCCACGCCCACCGCGCGTCGTTCGAGCAGGACCTGGCCCGCGAGCACTTCGCGCGGGCCCTGGCGCTCTACGACGACCTCGGCGTGCCGGAGGCCGCGCAGCTGCGGGACGAGCTGGCCGCGACGCCCGACTGAGCCCCGACCGAGCCCCACAGGGTACGGGCGAGCGGTACGGGCGGAGTACGGGTAGCGGCGCGTGAGCCGGATGAGAGCGGCGCTGCCCATGATCGCCCCGACGTCTCCGCTGCTCGCCCGTTCCTTGGAGGGACAACTATGGGCAGGTTCTCCTCGGCGCGCCGGCGCGCCGGACTGGTCCTCGCCGGGTTAGGCCTCGGCCTCGGCTGGGTCACCGTCGTGCCGCACACGGCGGCCGCCGCCCCGCCGAGCGCCGCATGCGCCGCGGAGGCGGTGCAACAGGACGAGAAGACCGCCAGGGCGTCCGCGCGCCTGTGCGGCAAGCGCTTCGAGGTGGTCGGCGCCCGCACCGCCAAGTCGCAGACGTTCGCCAACCCGAACGGCTCGATGACCTACGAGGCGTCCGCGACGCCGAAGCGGGTCAAGACCGCGAGCGGCTGGACGCCGATCGACACGGCGTTGCAGCCGGCGAAGGCCGGCGGCTTCGCCGCCAAGGCCGCCGAGCTGCCCGTGACCTTCTCCACCGGCGGCACCCAGCCCTTCGCGACGGTGCAGACCGCGGCCGGGGCGTTCGCGCTGCGCTGGCCGGCGGCACTGCCCGCGGGCCGGATCGACGGCGACAGCGTCGTCTACCCGGACGTGCTCGACGGCGTCGACCTACGGGTGCGGGCGCTCTCCGACAGCTTCAACTACGTGCTGGTGGTGAAGACCCGCGCGGCGCAGGCGAACCCGGCGCTGCGCCGCATCGCGGTCGCCGTCACCGGACCCGCCACCCGCACCCGCGCCGACGGCACGTTCGAGGTCCTCGACGGCACGGGCACCGCGGTGCTCGCCTCGGCGCCGGCCGGCATGTGGGACGCCTCCGGCGGCGGCACCGCCCGCGGCGCGGAGGACCTCACCCGCACCGGCGCGGTCGCGACCGAGCTGACCGGTGGCGAGCTGGTCCTGCGCCCTGACCCGGCGTGGCTGGCCGACGAGAGCCTCACCCTGCCGCTGTACGTCGACCCGCAGATCGGCCTGCCGCGGACCAGCTTCGCGTACGCCAACAGCGACAACTACAGCTACTCCGGCGGCGTCGGCGACGTCGCCCGCGTCGGCCGCAACCCGGAGTGCTGCGGCACCAACTGGCGGGCGTACTTCGAGTTCGGCCTGACGGCCGTGCACGGCAAGCAGATCATCGCCGCCGAGCTCAAGACCCTCGTCACGCACTCGTGGAACTGCACCGGCACCGACCTGACCCTGGCGCAGAGCGGGGCGATCGGGTCCGGGCTCAACGGCAGCCGGCTCGGCTGGGCGCCGGTGGTCCTGACGTCGTACGGGGCGCGGTCGGCGCAGAGCTGCAGCGCGCCGGGCAACAACCCGAGCTGGATCCTCACCTCGCAGATGCAGAGCTGGGCCGACGCCCGGTTCGGCGCCTACACGTTCGTGTTCCTCGGCTCGGAGAGCGACTCCCACCAGTGGAAGAAGCTGTCGGCGGCGAACACGAACCTGGTCGTGCAGTACAACACCCCGCCGACGATCTCGGACCAGTCCGCGACCGGTGACGGCAGCACCATCGGCTGCTACTCCAGCGGCACGAGCGGCCAGCCGGCGATCGGCGCGAACAACGGCGTGCAGCTGAGCACCAAGGTGCAGGACGCCGAGACCGACCAGAACATCGTCGGCAAGTTCGAGTGGCAGGACCTGACCGCCGGCACGGGCGCGGTGACCGTGCCGGACACACCGGGCCTGCCGGCACCGCGCACGATCACCGTCAACATCCCCGGCTCGTCGCTGCCCAACGGTCACAACATCCAGTGGCGGGTGCGGGCGTGGGACGGCAACCACTACAGCGGCTACTCGCCGTGGTGCCACTTCGTGGTCGACGGGACCGCGCCGGCGCAGCCGCTGCTCACCAGCAGCGACCTGCAGGACTTCCCGTTCCCGGCGGGCCCGGGGGCGGTCGCCGGGGCACCGGCCACGGTGACGTTCAGCCCGGTGGACCAGGTCCTGGACCGGGTCGTCGGCTACTACTACTCCGTCGGCACCGTGGAGCGGACCCCGTACATCTGGGTGCCGGCCGCGGCGAACGGCGTGGCGACCGTGCCGATCGTGCCCGTCGACGGCTCCGGCGGGATCAACATCCTGAGCGTGGTCGCGGTCGACGCCAGCGGCAACCGGTCGCCGCAGGCCCCGAACGTCGGCAACTTCCACACGCCGGGCCTGTGGATGTTCCTGGCGAGCCCGGGGACCCTGTCGCGGAAGCGGGCCGACGCGACCGGCGACGACAACGCCGACATCGTCGCCGTCGTCGACCCGGGCGGCTACCGCACGTCGCTGATGCGGTGGACGACGAAGGCTGACGGCAGCGGCACGACCACGCCGGTGACGCCCGTGGTCAACGACCCGCAGGCGTATCCGATGGCGACCATCAAGGGGCTCAGCGGCGACTTCAACGGCGACGGCCGCTCCGACGTCGCCATGTTCCGCGACTACGGCGGCTGCCGCATGACCCTGTCGTGGTGGCTGTCGGACGGCAACGGCTACAGCGCCGCGGCGCAGCTGTGGGACTCCGGCGCCGGCGGCTGGTGCTTCGACCGGGTCCAGGCGGTCGCCGGCGACTTCACCGGCGACGGCAAGACCGACATCACCGCGTTCTACCGCTACGACGGCAACCAGGAGCGGACGTTCCTGTTCCAGGCGAAGTCCGACGGCACCGGCTTCAACAGCCCGGTCCAGTCGTGGGACTCGGGCCCCGGCAACTGGGACGGCAACCGGCTGAAGATGCCGGTCGCCGGCGACTTCGACAAGGACGGCAAGGCGGAGATCCTCGTGTGGTACGACTACGGCAACTGCGACACCGGCCTCTGGCGCTTCCGGCCCCCGGGCGACGGCACCCTCGCCACGAACCCCGTGTCCCGCTCCGGCGCCGGCGTCAAGTGCATGACGAACACCATCACGACCTTCAGCGGCGACGCCGACGGTGACGGCGACGAGGACCTGTACGAGATCCTGAAGTCCGGCTCGGGCGTGTGCGCGGCGATCTCCACCGGGATGTCCTTCGCGCCCGCGTCGTGCATGGCGATCCCGGGCACCTCCACCGCCGCGTCCTGGCGGTTCACCGGCGGTGACATCGACGGCAACGGCCGGTTCGACATCGTCTGCTTCGACGGCACGACCAGCACCACGATCAAGGTGGTCACCGGCGGGTTCGTCGCAGGTGAGGCGAGGACCGAGCTGAGCTGGTGGAACTCGACGAGCGTCACCGGCACGCTCGACCCGACCACGGTGCGTGCGCTGTGAGGGCGCGGTGGGTGGGGCTCGCCGCCCTCGCGCTCACGCTGCTGACCGACGGCGTCGCCGTGATCCCGGCGAACGCCGCCCCGGTCGACCTCAAGCTGCCGAAGGACCGGCCGCTGGTGCAGGGCCGCGACGCGGTGTTCAAGGCGCCGGCGAAGGACCCGCAGCCGACCGTGACGGCCGCGCCGAAGGTCGCCTGGCCGGCCGCCGGCACGGCCGAGGTGCAGCTGCCCGCCGCGGCCTCGCCGCAGGCGACGGCCGCCCCGGCCCTCGCCTGGGCGCAGGGGCTGCCGGTCGGCGCGCGGGCGGGCGCCGCCCTCGGCCCGCAGCAGCGGCTGTCGGGCGAGTCGCTCGGCACCGTGCCCGGCACGGTGCGGGTGAGCCTGCTCGCGCACGGCACCGGCGGGCGTGACGTCGTGTTCCGGGTCGGCCGCAGCGACGGCCGTGCCGGTGCGGGCGCGGTCGTCGTCGGCGTGGACTACACCGGGTTCCGCGACGCCTACGGCGCCGACTGGTCCCGCCGGCTGCGCCTCGTCGCGCTGCCGGAGTGCGCGCTGAGCACCCCGGACCTGCCGGGCTGCCAGGAGCAGGCGCTCGACTCGACGAACGACCCGGTCACCGGGGTGGTGTCCGCCGCCGTCGCCGCGCCCGCGCTGCTGGACCAGCGGCTCGACGCGACGACCGCGGCCGCGCCGCAGGCCCGCTCCGGCATGCTCGTCGCGCTCGCCGCGGGGCCCGACTCCGACGGCGGCGACTTCAAGGCCACCGACCTCAACGCCGCCAACAAGTGGAGCGCGGGCGGCAGCGCCGGCGGGTTCAACTGGGGCTACCCGGTGCCGCTGCCGCCGGGCGCCGGCGGGCCGACGCCGCAGGTGCAGCTCGGGTACTCCTCGCAGTCCGTCGACGGGATGACCGCCGCCGGGAACTCGCAGCCGAGCTGGGTCGGTGAGGGCTTCAACTGGCAGCCCGGGTCGATCGAGCGCGGCTACCGCGGCTGCACCGACGACGGCCGGACCGGCACCGGCGACGTGTGCTGGGTGGGCGAGAACGCCACCATGACCCTGAACGGGCAGTCGAGCACGCTGGTGCTGGAGAACGGCAAGTGGCGGCCGTCGGCCGACAACGGCGCGAAGGTCGAGAAGCTCGCCAACCTCGCCACCGGCAACGGCGACGACGACGGCGAGTACTGGCGGGTGACGACGACCGACGGCACCGAGTACTACTTCGGCCTCAACCGGCTGCCCGGCTGGGACGGCGACCCGGCCACCGAGACCAAGTCCGTCGGGTACGAGCCGGTGTACGGCAACAACACCGGCGAGCCGTGCAACGCGAACGGCTGGTGCCAGCAGGCGTACCGGTGGAACCTCGACTACGTCGTCGACCCGTTCAAGAACACCATGTCGTACTTCTACGAGCGGCACGTCAACAACTACGCCCGCAACCGCACCGACTCGGCCGGGACGCCGTACGTCCGTGACCTGTACGTGCGGGAGATCGACTACGGCACGCGGCAGAACGCGGCCGGCGCCGACACCGTCTTCGCCGGCACCGCGCCGGCCCGGGTCGTGTTCGGCACCGAGGAACGGTGCATCACCCCCGGCGCGACCTGCGTGCCGGTCGCGGCCAACGCGGCGAACTTCCCCGACGCCCCGGTCGACCAGCTGTGCTCCGGCACCAGCTGCGCCGGCCGCTACTCCCCGACGTTCTTCACCACGAAACGGCTCAGCACGGTCACCACCGAGGTCGCCACCGGCAACCGGACGTGGCGCCGGGTGACGCAGACCAAGCTCAGCCACCAGTGGAACGACCCGGGCGTCAACCTGCAGAAGGTGCTGTGGCTGTCCAGCATCAAGGGCTGCGGCACCACCGACGACGCCGACGCGTGCACACCCCCGGTCCAGCTCAACCCCGTCGGGATGCGCAACCGCGTCGACATGGCCGGCACCACGAACAGCATCACCCGCTACCGGATGCGCTCGATCCTCACCGAGTCCGGCAACACGATCGCCGTGACCTACTCGGCGGAGGACTGCGTCGCCGGGCAGACCATGCCGGCCGCACCCGACAACAACAACCGGCGCTGCTACCCGCAGTACTGGGTGCCGCCGGGCACCAGCTCCCCGAAGCTGGAGTACTTCCACAAGTACCGCGTGGAGAAGGTCGCCGAGGGCGACGGCGGCGACGCGACCGACGGCACCGAGGACGAGGAGACCACCTACGAGTACATCGGCGACCCGGCGTGGCACTCCGACCAGAACCCCATCGCGATGCCGAACCGGCGCACGTGGGGGCTGTGGCGCGGCTACCAGAAGGTGCGGGTGCTGCGCGGCGCCGCGACGAGCGTGCGGCTGAAGAGCGAGACGACGTACTTCCGCGGCATGCACGGTGACAAGCTCAGCAGCGGTACCCGTACCGCATCCGTGCCCGACTCCGACGGCGGCAGCTGGGCCGACGAGGACCGGTTCGCCGGCACCGTCCGGGAGCAGATCAACTACCTCGGCGAGACCTCGACCGTGGTCGACAAGACGAAGACCGACCCGTACGAGTACGGGCCGACCGCCACCCAGGACGTCCTCGGCATCACCATGCGGGCATGGGTGACGAACGTGAGGGCGACGCAGGTCACGACGACGCTCGACGGCGGGCGGGCGCCCCGCAAGACCCGGACCACCAACACGTTCCTGGCCGACGGCACCGGCCGGGTGGAGCGGGTCGACGACGAGGCCGACCTGTCCACGACCGCCGACGACCAGTGCGTGCGGCAGTGGTACGCGAGCAACGCCGCCGGGACGAACATCCAGCACCTGTCCCGGGTCGAGGTGGTCGCGGTGCGCTGCGCACTCACCCCGAACCGGGTCACGGACGTCGTCTCCGACGTGCGGATGTGGTACGACGGGGCGACGTTCTACTCCACGACCCTGACCAAGGGCTTCACCTCCAGGGTCGAGCAGCTGCTGACGCCGAACGCGACGAACCCGACGTACCAGACCACGACGAGGGCCGCCGCGGACGAGCACGGCCGGTCCGTCGACGTGTGGGACGCCGAGAACTACCACACCGGCACCGCCTACACGCCGGCCACCGGGGGACCGGTCACCAAGGTCTCCGTCACCAACCCGCTCGGGTGGGTCACCGACACCGACGTCGACCCCGCCAGCGGCCGCGCCATCTCGGTCGTCGACAAGGATGTCAGCGGACCCGGGACGACCCGGCGGACCGACTTCGCCTACGACAAGCTCAGCCGGGTCGTGTCGGTGTGGGCGCCGGGCCGCAACAAGGCCGCGAACGAGACGGCGTCGGTGAAGTTCGCCTACGACCTGCGCCAGACCGGCGCGTCGAGCGTCGCCACCAGCCGGCTCAACACCGCCGGTAACGGGTACCTGACCAGCTACGCGCTGCTGGACAGCAAGCTGCGCCCCAGGCAGGAGCAGACCCCGGCGGAGGGCGGCAACCGGGTCATCGCCGAGACCCTCTACGACAGCCGGGGGCTGGCGAAGGTGTCCAGGCCGGCGTTCGGGGCCACCGGCGCGCCGAGCGGGACGCTGCGGCTGGCCACCGATACTGAGGTGCCGGGCCAGACCCGCTCCACCTACGACGGCGCGGGCCGGCTGATCCTGCAGGCGTGGCAGCTCAGCGGCGTCATCCAGTGGACCGGCAGCCACGCGTACGGCGGCGACCGCGAGGACGTGAGCCCGCCGGCCGGCAGCTCGGCGACCTCGACGTTCACCGATGCCCGCGGACGGATCACGGCTCTGTGGACCTACCGCGGCAACGTCGCCGATCCGGTGAACGGCGCGCACGACGTGATGCGCCGCACCTACCACCCGAACGGGGAGGTCGCCTCGGTCACGGACGGGTCTGGCAACCTCTGGACCTACGTCGTGGACGCCATGGGCCGGGTCACCGAGGCCAACGACCCGGACACCGGCAAGAGCACGTTCGGGTACGACCTGCTGGGCAAGGTCACGAAGACGGTGAGCGCCCGCAACGTCACGATGTACACCACGTACGACGGGCTCGGCCGCAGGACCGCCGAGTACACCGGCACCATGACGAACAAGACCGCCGAGTGGACCTACGACACGCTGGTGCACGGGCAGCCCACCGCGGCGATCCGCTACCAGGGCGGGCAGGCCTACACCCGGCAGGTCACCGAGTACACGGCGGCCGGCCAGCCGAAGAAGACCAAGGTGACGATCCCGTCGAACACCACGACCGGGACCCTCGCCGGCGACTACGTCACCGAGTCGACCTACAACGCGGACGGGACCGTCGCCACGGCGACCGCGTCGGCGAAGGTGAGCGTGCCGAACTACGGCGGACTCAACGACGAGACGCTGCAGCTCGGCTACACGGCGCTGGGCAACCCGCTGACGCTGCAGTCGAACCTCGGCACGTACGTCGTGGACACCCAGTACAAGCCCGAGGGGATGCTCGGCGGCATGCAGCTGCGCGACTCGGCGGCCGGCAAGAACCTGCGGCAGCTGTGGTCGTACTACCCGGGCACCAAGCAGCTGTCCAACCACCTGGTGTACGGCGACATCCCGAACACCGTGGCGAAGAACGCCACGTACACCTACGACGCCTCCGGCAACGTGCTGTCGATCGCGGACAGGATCGCGCAGTACAGCGCCGGCCAGGACGACGTGCAGTGCTTTCGGTACGACGACCGGTTCCGGCTCAGCGAGGCGTGGACGCCGACGTCCGGCAACTGCGCGGCGGCGCCGACGGTCGCCGGGCTCGGCGGTGCGGCGGCGTACTGGAAGTCGTACACGAGCGACGCCAGCGGCAACCGGACCAGCGAGGTGACCCACACCGCCGGCGGCGACTTCAACCGCACCTACACGTATCCGGCGCAGGGGGTCGGTACGGGACGGCCGCACGCTGTCACGCAGATCGCCACCACCGGCGCGGGTACGGGTACCGACACGTACGGGTACGACAACGGCGGCAACGTCACCACCCGGTCGATCGCCGGCCGGCCGTCGCAGACGCTGACGTGGACCCCGGCCAACCAGCTGGAGTCGGTCAGCGACAGCACCGGCACCACGTCCTACCTGTACGACGCCGACGGGGCGCGGCTGCTGACGAAGGACCCGGCCGGCACCACGCTGCACCTGGGCGACGTCGAGTACCGGCTGGCGGGCGGGGCCACCTCCGGCACCCGCAGCTACGTGCACGCCGGCCAGACGATCGCGGTGCGCACCCCGCAGGGGCTCAGCTGGCAGTGCGCCGACCACCAGGGCACGGCGGGGCTGTCGTTCAAGGCGACGGACCTGAGCAAGACGGTGCGCCGGGCGGACCCGTTCGGCAACCCGCGTGGCCCGGTGGTGACCTGGCCGTCCAAGCGCGGGTTCCTCAACGGCTACGCCGACGACACGGGCCTGGTGCATCTCGGCGCCCGCGAGTACGACCCGCGTGCGGGCCGGTTCGTCTCCGTGGACCCGATCCTGGATGCGAACAAGCTGCAGGGCATGAACGGGTACTCCTACGCCGAGAACAGCCCGGTGACGCTGTCGGATCCGGACGGCCGCTACGCCTGCCGCGGCAACGAGTGCGCCCCGAACCCGCCCGCCGCGGCGCCGCCCGCGCCGGAGGATCCGCCGGTCATAGTGATCATCGTGGACAAGGGCGGCGACCCCAAGAAGGCCACGGGCAAGACGGTCCTGAAGTACAAGGGCAAGGTGTGGCTGTACCACAACTGCAAGGAGGGCATGATGGGCCCCGTCACGGTCTCCCCGTGTGCCCCCGAGGAGGAGCTGGGTGTCGCGGTTCCGTGCAGCAACGGCGGCGGCGGTGGGCTGAAGGGCGAGATCTGCTGGGAGTCCACCGACGGGTTCCGGCACGACCTCTACGGCAACAAGTACTGCCCGCTCAAGGCAGCCCAGACGGCGTGCTCCCCGGGCTCGGCGACCCCCAAGCAGGAGCGCGTCTGCCAGAACTACTCGACGGTGATAGGCCCCAAACAACCGAAGTACCAGGGTGGCCAGTACGAGGACCCGTTCGAGTGCTCCAGCGGCAAGGAGGTGTGCAGGGTCGGCAACATCCTGAACTTCGTGCAGTTCCTGACGGGGTTCTGCCCGATCCTCTGGTGCACGGCGGTGGGGGCCGGCATCGGGGCGGTCTCGGCCGGGGCCTACTACCTCGGCGGTGAGACCGACAAGGGCAACCGGCAGCTGGCCACCACAGCGTTGGGGCTTGCCGTCGGCCCGCTGACGGGGAGGGTGGCCGCGAAGGTCGCCTTCGGCGCCGAACCGTCCGTCCAGAAGGGCCTCGACTACTCCTTCGGTCAGGTCGGCGGGTACGCGGCCGGCGTGTCGTGGTGCGGCTGGACCCCGTTCGGCTGCGATGACGAGGCAACGTTCTCGCAGGTGTGGCCGTTCGACTAGCACGGGCTCGACAGGCCGTCCTGTACGAACGTACAGTGCAGATGTACAGTACGTTCGTACAGGACGGTGAGCTTCGATGGGTCGCGGGGATCACCTGCTCGACGCGCTGGTCCGCGTGGTCGCCGACGGCGGTATCGCGGCGGTCAGCGTCCGGGCCGTCGCGGCCGAGGCCGGGGTCTCCGTCGCCCAGGTGCAGTACTACTTCCGCACCAAGGAAGAACTCGTCACCGCCGCCTACAAACACGTCGCCGAAGGCCTGCTGGAGCGGGTCCGGGCGCTGGATCTGAGTGGCCCGCCGCGGGACGCCCTGCGGCGGGTCCTGCACGTCTGGCTGCCGGTGGACGAGGCCCGCAGCCGCGACGCCAAGGTGTGGCTGACGTTCGCCGCGGCCGCGCCCGTGTCGCCGGCGATCGGCCCGCTCAGCGCCGAGATGGACGGCGACCTCAAGCGGTGGCTGGCCGGCTTCCTCGGCGAGGCGCAGCGGGCCGGCGCCCTCGACCCCGCCCTCGACCCGGACATCGAGGCGGCGCTGATCCTCGCGGTGCAGGACGGGCTCGTCGTGCAGGCGCTCGTCCTGCCCGAACAGGAGCGGGCAGCGCTCGTCGTCGCCGCGATGGACACCTATCTGGACCGGCTGTTCGCCGGGCGTTGACGGAGGCAGACGATGCGCGCGCAGACGCCGGCCCGGCCGACCCGACGTTCCTCCGTCCGTCCCTGGCGGGCCGTGCTCGGCGCCGCGGTCATGGCGGTCGCGCTCGGCGCCGGGCAGGCGGCCGGCGACGCCGTCATCCGCTGGGCCGGCCTGGCCGGCTTCCCCGCGCGGCTGGTGCCGGCGCTGCTGGTCGCCGGGATCGCCGTGCCGCTCGTCCTCGCCCTGCGGCGGCGCGACGGCGCCCCGGCCGCGCGGCTCGGCCTCACCGGCCCGCGGGAGGCGACCCAGGGGTTCGTCCTCGGCGTGGCCGTCGTCGCCGGCGCCGCCGCGGTCGTGTTCGGCGCCGGCACGGCCGCCGGCTGGCTGCGCTGGAGCGGCCTCGACCCGGGCGCGCTGCTGGCGTTCCTCGCCACCAACGCGGTCGTCGCGGTCCTGCTCGAGGCGATGCCGGAGGAGCTGAGCCTGCGCGGCTACACGTGGGGCACGCTGCGCGAGCGGTACGGGCCCGCCCGCACCGGCCTGCTGACCACCGCCCTGTTCGTGGCGGTGCCGGGCGCCGCGAGCGCCGTCAACGCGGCGGTCACGTGGGCGTGCGGCGGCGACCCGGGCCCGATCGGGCCCGCGCCCGCAGGCGAGGACCCGATCGCTTACGTCGTGCTCCTGCTGGTGTTCGGGTTCATGCTGGTGACCGCCCGCACCGCGACCGTGTCCGCGACGATCTGGACCTGCGTCGGCGCGCACCTGACGTTCCTGACCGTCAACCGGGTCACGCTCTTCGGCGGGGAGCGCCAAGCCGGGTGGTCCGCGGACCTCGTGACGGCCGACGCGATCCTCCTGGTCCCGGTGTACGTGCTGCTGGCCGCCGCCGGGTTCGTCGTCGTCGGCCGGCTGCTCCGCCGGGCCGCGAACCCCGCCCGCGCCGGTCAGCCGTAGTGGTGGACACCGCCGGCGAGAGCGTCGACGGCACGCAGGACCTGGCGCATGACCGTCCGGCACAGGTCGGGATTCTGGGTGACCGCGATGTCCCATACGGGCGGGTCCTGTGGCCGTCCGCCGTGCGGTTGCCCGGCCACGGCGATCGAGATCGTGGGCGACAGGACCACGAAGCACGTTTCGTGCGCGAACGCGTGCCCGACCGGCAGGTCGGCGGCCCTGACCCGCCAGTCCCCCCACGCCGAGACGTTCGGGCCGACGAGGACGATCAGCGGGCAGCGCTCCAGCAGCATCGTGAACATCACCTGCCGCTCCGGCGCCATGGTCGCGCCCTCGACGGGCACGACCGCCGCGATGACCGGTGCCTGGTCGCCGGCCGCGGCTTTCGTCGTCACCGACAGGACGAGATGGTCCAGGCCCGCCTGGCTGACGTTCGACGTCTGCCGGGCGCCGCCGGTGCTCAGGACGCTCCACGGCGTGCTGAGCGCCTGGTCCGGGTCCGGATGGACCAGCAACGGGATCGGGTGCACCGGCTGGGGGAGCTGATCCGGCAGCGGCCCCGGCTTGCCCAGCAGGTGCCCCTGCTGCAGGTGCGACCCGGCGGCGCGGGCGATCATCGACGCGTCGCTGTTCTCGACCCGCTCGACCAGCAGCGCGGCGCGGGTCCGCTCCGACTCGGCCATCGCGGCGATCAGCGCCGAGTTCGCCTGCCCGAGCCCGCTGGCGATCAGCTGGTGGTTCAGCTTCACCACGTCCGGCTCCAGCGTCGGCAGCAGCGCGGCGCCGGCGGCGCTGAACTCGATGTCGTTGATGGCGACGCCCCAGTTCGCGGCCCTTGCCCGGCGCGCGGTCTCCAGCGCGTGGCACGGGAACCGCGAGATCGCCCGGCCGGTCAGGTCGACGTACACCCGCAGCCGTTGCTCGGCCTCCTGCACCGTCGGCAGCAGATCCGCCGGGCACGGCTCGATGAGCGAGTCGGCCTCGACGTTGACGAACAACGAGATCGACGGCGGCAGCCGCGCGTCGAGCATCTCCCGGAACGCCGTCACCCGGCAGATCCAGTCCAGCTCACCGAGCCGCCCCGCGGCGTGCGCGGCGGCGAACAACTGCACCGGCGACTGCAGCGGCCCGTCGGGCCCGCGGGTGAGCGCCTCGAACCCGACGATCTGGCCGTGTTCGGTGTCGTGGACGGGCTGATACTCGATGCGGATCGCCCTGTCGGCGATGATCTGGTCGATCGGCGTGGCGCCCCCGGCGGCCGGCCTCCGCCGCGCCGGCGCCGCTGGTCTGGCGGCCGGTGCGCCTGACGGCTCCGGCACGTCGTCGGGCGGCTCGCCCAGGTCGGTCCCGCCGCCGCCCGCGCCCGGTTTGAGGTCGCTCGGCCCCCGGTAGCCGCTCCGCGACCACAACGTCCAGCCGCGCGTCTTGATCGTCTTGTCCACCATCATGCCTCCTGAGCACCCGAGGACATGCCGCCGCCCGGACCATCGGCGCGGCCCGGTGCGGACTGAGCGGTTCGCTATACCTGTACGGGTGGATCTCACTCAGCTGCTGGCGTCGGCGGCAGGCGGCCGGTTCCCGCCCGCGGACGGTGGCGTGACGGTCGTGCCGCAGCCCTCCGCCCGCGACGCGGGGGTGGTCGCGTTCACCGCCCACTCGGTGGTGTTCACCGACGAGGACCCGGGCTGGGTGCGCGCGGCCCTCGCGGCCCTGGACTGCGACCCCCTCGCCGCCGCCATGCACCCGCGCTTCCTCGCGGCGCTGCTCGAGCGCACGTCGCGCGCCATGGACACGATCGACCTGCTGACCGTGGCCGCCCCGTTGCCCGGGGATCCGCCGGTACGGCTCCGCGAGCTCACCGATCCGGACCACCCCCGGGTCCGGCGCGCGCTGCACCACCGCGACGAGGTGCGGGTGTGGTCCGCCGGTGGCGGGATCGTCGTCCTCGGCCGGGGAGTGGCGGGCCGCTGGGAGACGGCGATCGAGGTCGACGAGGACGCCCAGGACCGGGGGCTGGGCCGCGCGCTGGCCACCGCGGCCCGGCACCTCGTCCCGGCGGGGGAGCACGTCTGGTCACAGCAGGCGGCCGGCAACGCGCGCAGCGTCCGCGCCTTCCAGGCCGCCGGCTTCCGCCCCGTCGCCGCCGAGGCCCTCATGTACCTCGGTTCCTAGCATCCTAGGAAAGCATACGCGACGTGCCGGCCGTCACGCGCCCTCCTTGCATGCAACGATGCATGCAAGGAGGTAGCCTGGCCGCTGTGACGATCGAGACGACCGGGTCGGCGGCGGAGCGCGCGTACGCGTACACCAAGGGCCGCATCATCCGCGGCGAGCTGGCGGGCGGTGACCGGCTCAGCGAGGGGCAGATCTGCGCCGATCTGCGGTTGAGCCGGACCCCGGTGCACGAGGCGTTCCTGCGGCTGGAGGCCGAGCGGCTGATCCGGCTCTCGTCGCGGCAGGGCGCGACGGTGTCGCCGATCCCCATGAGCGAGGCCGCCGACGTGCTGGAGATGCGCGGCGCCCTCGAGCGGACCGCGGCCGCCCGGATCGCCGCCCGCCGCCGTGACCCGGGCGAGGTGTCGCGCGCGTTGCAGGGCCCGCTCGACCGGCAGGAGACGGCCATGGCGGCCGGGGACGTCGGCGCGTTCGTCGTGGCCGACATCGACTTCCACACCGCGGTCGTCGCCCTGTCCGGCAACCCCATCGCCGAGCACTTCTACGACCTGCTGCGCGACCGGCAGCTGCGGCTCGCGTACGTGGTGCTCACCAGCACCGACGTCGCGCCCGCCGCATCGTTCGCCGACCACCGGGAGCTCGCGCGGTGCCTGGGCGAGCACGACGCCGCCGGGTACGACGCGGTGCTGGCGCGGCACCTCGCCCGACATCAGGGGCTGCTGTGACCGCGGTCGCCGCCCGGCCAGCGGCCGCGCCGACCCGGACCCGGACTCGGGCCTGGGTGCCGGTGTTCGCGGTGATGTTCCTGTGCACCTGGGCGGGCAACCAGTTCAGCCCGTTGCTGCTGCTCTATCAGCAGCGGCAGCACTACTCCACGGCCGCGGTCAACGGCTTCCTCGGCGTGTACGTGCTCGGGCTGGTCCCGGCGTTCCTGCTCAGCGGCGCGCTCAGCGACCGCTTCGGCCGCCGGCCGGTGATGGCGGCCGGTGCCGCCGCCGCGCTGGCGACGAGCGCCACCCTCACCTTCGGCGAGGCCGGGCCGTGGGTGATCTGCCTGGGCCGGTTCCTGGCCGGCGTGGCGGTGGGCACGGCCACGTGCGTCGGCACCAGCTGGCTGAAGGAGCTTTCCCAGGCTCCGTTCGACCTCGGCGCCGACGCCGGCACGGGAGCGCGTCGCGCCGCGCTGGCGTTCTCCCTGGGCTCGGCGGCCGGGGCTGTCGTCGCCGGCCTGATCGCCCAGTGGGGTCCGTGGCCGGAGGGGCTGCCGTTCCTGATCCACGTCGTGCTGGCGGCGCCGCTGCTGTGGCTGGTGCCGCGCGCGCCGGAGACCGTCACGACCGGGGGAGTGTCCGGTCCGCTGCGCGGCCGGTTGCGCGTGCCCGCGGCGGGACATCGCCGGTTCACCCGCGTCGTGGTGGTCGCCGCGCCGTGGACGTTCGCGGCCGCCGGCCTGGGGTACGGCTACCTGCCGGTCCTGCTCGCGGGCGTGACCGGCGGGCTCGGCATCGCGTACGCGACCCTGCTCACGGCCGTGGCCCTCGCCGCGGCGGCGCTGGTGCAGCCGTGGGCCAAGCGCCTCGACGCGGTGGACAGCGCCCGCGGCCTGCTCACCGGCGTGGCGGTCGTCGTCGCCGCCACGGTGCTGGTCGCGGTCGCCGTGCACTGGCAGTCCTGGCCGCTGGGCATCGTGGCGGCGACGGTGTCGGGTGCCGGTATGGGGGTCGCGATGGTCTCCGGCGTCCTGGAGGTGCAGCGCATCGCGGGCCCCGCCGGCCTGGCCGGGCTCACCGGCGTCTTCTACGCGGTCGCCTACGGTGGTTTCCTCGCCCCCACCGTCCTGTCGTTCGTCGCCGGGCGGACGGGCGTCGCCGTTCCCGCCCTGCTGCTCGGCCTCGCGGGCGTGGGTGTGGTGTGCGGGCTGCTGCTCATGCGCTCCTACCGTCGGCACCTGCCCTCCCGCTGAGTGCCGGGGCCGGTGCGGTCAGGCGGGGGCGGCGCCGAGCGCGGCGGCCGTGGCCTCACGGAGGGTGGTGGGCGGGCGGCCCAGGAGGTGCTCGAGGTCGGGGGTCTGGCGTTCGAGCATGCCGGCCTTGGCGAGGCGCATGAGGAAGCCGAGCGGGCCGGGCACGTCGTCCGTGGCGACGGCGTCGACGTGGCGGCCGGTCAGGTCGGTGACGGCCGCCGCCAGGTCCGCGTATGTCCATAGTGGACCGGTGAGGTCGTAGGAGCGGCCGAGGTGCGCGTCGTCCACCAGTACCGTCGCCGCCGCCGCTGCGAGGTCGGACCGTGGTGCGGTGTTGAGGGCACGGCCGCCGGTGCCGTCGGGAAGGGTGGTGGCGTCGCGGAGGGTCGGGTTGACGAACGCCTCGGAGTAGAAGGGGTTGCGCAGGATCGTGGCGGGGAGCCCGCTGTCGGCGATCGCGCGTTCGGTGGCGTGGTGGGCGGCGTTGAGGCCGTCGCCGGACCGGTCGGCGCCGAGGAAGCTGGTGTAGGCGACGGTCCGTACACCGGCGGCGACGGCCGCGTCGAGGGCGTTGCGGTGCTGGCGGGTCCGGCGGTCGGGGTCGAGCTCGGGGGACGAGATGAGCAGCAGCCGGTCCGCGCCCTGGAAGGCGGTGCGCAGCGTGCCGGGGTCGTCGTAGTCGCCGTGGCGGACGTCGACACCGAGGGTGGTGAGGTCGGCGCAGCGGGTGGGGTCGCGGACCGCGGCGGCGAGGGGCAGGTGCGGGTGGTGGGTGCGCAGGTGGTCGATGACGAGCCGGCCGAACGCGCCGTTCGCGGCGCTGATGATGATCACGCGCGCCAGGCAACACCGGTGGCCCGTCCGGCGCCAGCGAATTTCCGGTGGCTAAAACTTACACCGCCGTGGATGTTGGCGCTCACCTTTCAGTTGTGAGCAGCCCAAGGTGCGGAGATCGATGTGCTTGACATCATTGATGTGAGCGATAACATCGCTTCCGCCAACCGTCCGCCGCGCGTTGGCGACCACTACGGAAGGAGTCATGATGACTCAACGACCGACCCGGCGGCGCCTGCGCCGCGCCGCCCTCGCCGGAGCGTTCGCCGGGGCGCTGCTCACCGGCGTCCTCGTCGCCGGCGCCGGCACCTCGCAGGCGGCGACCAGCCAGCCGTGCGACATCTACGCCGCCGGCGGCACCCCGTGCGTCGCGGCGCACAGCACCACCCGCGCGCTCTACGGCACGTACAGCGGCCCGCTCTACCAGGTCCGCCGCGCCTCCGACAACACCACCAGGGACATCGCGCCGGTCAGTGCCGGCAGCTATGCCAACGCCGCCACGCAGGACAGCTTCTGCGCCGGCACGTCGTGCCTGATCACGATCATCTACGACCAGACGGGCCGCAACAACCGGCTCACGCAGGCGCCGCCCGGCGGCTTCAACGGCCCCGCCGCGGGTGGTTACGACAACCTCGCCAACGCCACGGCCGCGCCGGTCACGGTCGGCGGGCACAAGGTGTACGGCGTGTTCGTGGCGCCCGGCACCGGGTACCGCAACAACGCCACCAACGGCATCGCCAAGGGTGACCAGCCGGAGGGCATGTACGCGATCTTCGACGGCACCCACTACAACGGTGGCTGCTGCTTCGACTACGGCAACGCCGAGACCAACAGCCGCGACAACGGCAACGGCACGATGGAGGCCATCTACTTCGGCAGCAACAAGGTCTGGGGCTACGGCGCCGGCAACGGCCCGTGGATCATGGCCGACCTGGAGAACGGCCTGTTCTCCGGCGTGAACCAGCGCTACAACGCCGGCGACCCGAGCATCAGCCACCGGTTCCTCACCGCGATCGTCAAGGGCGAGCCGAACCACTGGGCGATCCGCGGGGGCAACGCCCAGTCCGGCAGCCTCGGCACGTTCTACAACGGGGCCCGGCCGAACGTCGCCGGCTACAACCCGATGAAGAAGGAGGGCGCCATCATCCTCGGCATCGGCGGCGACAACAGCGTCGGCGCCGCCGGCACCTTCTACGAGGGCGTGATGACGTCGGGCTACCCGTCGGACGCGACGGAGAACGCCGTGCAGGCCAACATCGTCGCCGCCGGCTACGGCACGTCCGGCTCCACCAGCGGCCCGGCGGTCGGGTCGAACGTGTCGCTGCAGGCCACCACCGCGTGCTGCACCACCCGGTACATCAGCCACTCCGGCGCGACCGTCTCCACCCAGGTGGTCAGCGCGTCCAGCTCCGCCACCGACAAGAGCAACGCGTCGTTCACGGTCCGCGCCGGCCTCGCCAACAGCGCCTGTGTCTCGTTCGAGGCGCGCAACGCCGCCGGCAGCTACCTGCGGCACCAGAACTACCAGCTGTTCCTGCACGCCAACGACGGCTCGGCGCTGTTCGCCTCCGACGCGACGTTCTGCCCGCAGACTGGCCGCAACGGGCAGGGCAACTCGTTCGCGTCGGCGAACTTCCCGGACCGGTTCATCCGGCACTACAACAACAACGTGTACATCGCCAGCAACGGCGGCTCGAACGCCTGGGACGCGACCGGGCTGTGGGCCGACGACGTGAGCTGGGTCCCCGCGCCGGCGTGGGCGTGATGGGGGAGCCGGACCTCTCGTTCCGCAACGGCCGCTACTACCTGTACTACTCGGCGTCGACGTTCGGCTCCAACCACTCGGCGATCTTCCTGGCGACCAGCACCACCGGCGCGTCCGGCAGCTGGGCCAACCAGGGTCTCGTCGTCGAGTCCCGGACGTCGGACAACTTCAACGCCATCGACCCGAACCTGCTGGTCGACGACCAGGGCCGGTGGTGGCTGTCGTTCGGGTCGTTCTGGACCGGCATCAAGCTGATCCCGCTCGACCCGGCCACCGGCAAGCGGTCCGGCACGACGGTGCACAGCCTCGCGAGCTACGGCCCGGGCATCGAGGCGCCGTTCATCGTCAAGCGCGGCGCCTGGTACTACCTGTACGTGTCGTTCGACCGCTGCTGCCAGGGTGCGAGCAGCACGTACCGGGTGATGGTGGGGCGTTCGGCGAGCCCGACCGGCCCGTACGTCGACAGGGCCGGTCTCGCGATGACGTCCGGGGGCGGCACGCAGGTCCTGGCGTCGCACGGCAGCATCCACGGCCCGGGCCACGAGGCGGTCCTCGCCGACAGCGACGGCGACCAGCTCGTGTACCACTACTACGCCGACAACGGCGCGTCGCTGCTGGGCATCAACCGCCTCGGCTACGACGCGGCGGGCTGGCCGTACGTGTACTGAACCGTCATACGATCCAGGTGCCGGCCGTCTGCTTGGCGTAGTCGGCGAAGTCCCGGGGCTCCCGGCCGAGGATGAGCCGCACGTCGTCGGTCAGGTGGGCGTTGCGGCCGTCGAGCACGGTCGTGAACAGGTACATCAGCAGGTCGGCGAGCTCCGGCGGCAACTGCGCCGCGTAGTCGGCGGCCGGCACCTGGACGAACGTGATGTCGCGGCCGGTCGCGGCGGCGATCTCGGCGACCGCGCCGGCGAAGGTGAGCAGGCGCGGGCCGGTCAGCTCGTACACCTGGCCGTCGTGGCCCTCCTCGGTGAGCGCCGCGACGGCGACGTCGGCGATGTCGTCGGCGTCGACGAACGGCTCCGGGACGTCGCCGACGGGCAGCGCGACCTCGCCGGCGAGGACCGGCTCCAGGAGGTGGTCCTCGCTGAAGTTCTGGTTGAACCAGCTGCAGCGCAGGACCGTCGACTCGACGCCGGCGGACCGCACGATCTGCTCGCACACGGCCGCCTCGTCCTCGCCGCGGCCGGACAGCAGCACGAGCCGGGTGACGCCGGAGGCGGCGGCGAGGTCGGTGAACGCCTGGATGGCCTGCGGTGCGCCGGGTGCGGCGAGGTCCGGCTGATACGACACGTACACGCTGCGGACGCCGGACAGGGCCGGTTGCCACGTCGCCGGGTCGGTCCAGTCGAAGGGTTGCGGGGCGGTGCGGGAGCCGATACGGACGGGGACGCCGGCGCCGCGCAGGCGTTGCGCGACGCGGCGTCCCGTCTTGCCGGTGCCGCCGAGGACAAGCGTTGTCATGCACCCATCTCAGCGCGCGGACCGGCGGCCTTCCATGGCTGGGACTCGCGGATGCATGTCCAGGCGTCTTACGGGAAGTTGAGCAGGTACACGTTGTTGGTCGTGGAGTTCGCGGCCGCGCCGGTGTTGTTGATGACGTGCGAGATGGTGCCGACGCCGCCGAGGGACACGATCGCCATGTTGTGGAACTTGACGCCCGCCACGGCCGGGACCTCGAAGGCGCGGGCGGACGCGACGCTGTTGTTGACGTTGAAGAAGCAGTAGCTGCCCAGGCCCCATGCCTCGAACGTGGTGACCGCGGAGCCGACCTTGATCGCCGGGTAGCCCTGGGTGGAGCCGTTCATCCACGCGGCCTGGTTCGGCGGGTCGTACGGCATCTCGTTCTGGAAGAACACGATCCTGCCGCCGGCGCCGTTCCAGACGACCTCGTTCTTCTGGTAGTGCTCGACGAACAGGCCGGTCGCCAGGACGTTGTCGCCGTTGACGGTGAGGCCGTTGTCGGCGGTGTTGACCGTCCAGCCGACGCCGCTGCCGTGGTCGGCGCGCCACGCCCAGATGTGGTCGATGATCGTGTTGTTGGTGTTGACGACCAGGCTGTTGGTGGCCTTGCCGGCGACCATGCCGCCGATGCGGAAGAACACGTCCTGGATCGTGGTCGGGTTCGCGGCGTGCGACACCCCGGTCTTGGCCAGGCCGACCTTCAGCAGCGTGTCGCTGTTGGTGGTGCCGGCGTCGAAGAGCAGGCCCTTGAGCCGGACCCCGTCGACGTCGGCGACGTCCATCGCGTTGACGCCGTTGTCGGGGATGATGGTGGCGTACCCGAGGCCGAGCACGACCGTGTTGGCCTTCGTGACGTGCAGCGTCTGGTTGACGTGGTAGACGCCGGGGGTGAAGAGGACGTTGCAGCCGTTGGCGAACGCCGTGTTGATCGTCGCGGCGGAGTCGCTGGGCCTGGCGACGTAGAAGGTGCTCATCGGCAGCGACGAGCCGGGCGTCGAGCCGCCGGCCCAGCTGGGCCCGGACGCGTTGGTGCGCAGCGACGGCAGGAACACCCGGTACTTGCCGGCGCCGTCGATGTACAGGTACGGCACGTCCCGCGAGACGGGTGTGGTGCCGAGGGTGGTGTACCGCGGGCCGGCGGCCGGGTTGGTGTTGAAGTTCGTGGCCGGCGCGCCGGGGGTGCCGGAGAAGACCATGTTCCAGTTCGAGCCGCTCCAGCTGCCGAGCGTGCTGTCCTTGGTGTACCACTGCTGCTGCGACGCGGACTCGGTGTTGCCGTCGATCTTCGAGTCGGAGATGTAGCCGCCGCTGGCCCAGCCGTAGCTGGCGGGGAACAGGTTGAGCCCGCCGATGATGTGCATCCGCCGGAACGGCGCCGCCTGCGCGACCGCCCACCGGTTGGTGCCGCCGAGCGTGTTCACCGACAGGTTCTCCGTCGAGCGCCAGAAGTTCTGGGTCGCGTTGCCGGCGTCGCTGGCGTTGAAGGCGTCGACGGTGACCGCGCCGTTGATCCTGGTGTCGTCGGGGTTGAGGCCGAGACCGGCGATCGAGGTGTTGAACCCGATGTTGGCGCCCACGTTGTACGGGGTGGCGCTGGGCTTGAACAGCAGCGCGTCGCGCCTGGTCGCGAACTGCGCGGTCTGCGTGCTCTTCTGCGCCTCGAAGACGCTGTTGAGCGAGGACTGGATCGCCGCGTCGCTCATCCCGTGGTCGTACACGTGGACGTTGGGGCCCAGGTCCGGGGTGTCGGAGTAGGTCGGGCAGGTGCCGCTCGGCGGCGGTGTGGTGGTGACGGCGAACTTCTGGGCGCCGGTGCCGTTGCAGTCCCAGATCTGCAGCCGGGTGCCGTTGGCGGTGGCGCCGCTGGGGGAGTCCATGCACCGTCCGGACTGCGGGTTGCGCAGCGACCCGTCGGCCTGCGCGACCCACTGCTGCGCGCCGGTGCCGTTGCAGTCCCACAGCTGGAGCTTGGTGCCGTTGGCGGTGCCGCCGCTGGTGATGTCGGTGAGAGCGCTCTCAGCACTGCCCGAAGTGTCACGTCGGCGTCTCCGGCATGTCAAGTGCTTCGATGCCGTCGATGGCTCCGGGGAGCTGCGTGCGGCGGGTCAGGACGCGCCGGCGGCGCAGCCGGTGTTGCTCCAGTACGCCTCGTCGTCGATGAGCGCCGCGGGCACCCCGTCGAGCTCGAAGGTGTGGCCGGTGCCGGCGAGGGCGGTGTTCCTGACCTGGTAGCCCAGCACGCTCAGCCGGTGGGCGAGGTCGGCGCCGGCGACGGCGTCGCACTCGCGCTGGAGGTCCTCGCCGGCGAGGGTCGGCTCGTGCGGCGCGGTCAGCGAGCCGTCGCCGTCCTGCACCGCGAACAGGCAGCCGTGCACGTGCAGGACGGGCGGGACGGCACCAGGGTCGGCACCAGGGACGGGCGAGCGGGTGCCGACGGCGTGCAGCACCAGCGCGGCGACGAACGACCGGGGCAGCCGTGTGCCGCCGGCCAGCGGCGCGATGCGCGTCAGGTGCGTCAGCAGGGTGCGGCCGCCGGCCAGCACGGCCTGCTCGATGCCGGCCCGCCCGTCGGTGCCGAGCAGCGACCAGGCGACCGACACCGAACGCGGCGCCATGAACACCAGGTCGTAGAAGACCGGCTCGCGCAGCACCCGCGCCGGCGTGCGGGTGTGCCGCCCCTCGAGGACCGCGACCAGGTCCCGCACGTGGACCTCGGCGCCGGGATCGAGCCCCAGCTGCCGCAGCGCGTCACCCGCCCCGGCCCACGCGCTCGCCGGCGGGCCTTCGCCGAACGCCCGGGGCGACAGCCCGTCGTCCAGGAGCCGCCCGGCGAACGCGCCGGCGGTGACCTGATCTTCGATCAAGGGGTGCCCCTTCCGTCGATGCGATCATCGACAGGAGTACCACATGCCGGCCGGCGCCGCCGCCTCAGGCGGTCATCCACTGCCGGAGCTTCTCCGGGTTGCGGACCACCCAGATGCGGGTGATCCGGTCGCCGGTGACGGTGAACGCGAACACCGTCAGGGTCCGGCCGGCGTGCCGGGCGACCAGGCCGGGCCGCCCGTTGACGGTGCGTTCCAGGAACGTCGTGTCCCGCGGGGCCCGCTCGGCGATCTCGACCCAGGCGCGGGCGATCCGCGCGCCGCCCTCGATCGGCTGGAGGAAGGTGGTGGCCAGGCCGCCGCCGTCGGCGACCGCCGTGGCACCAGGGTCGAGCAGGCCGATGAGCGCGTCGACGTCCTTGGCCTCCCAGGCCGCCTTGAAGGCCCGGACGACGGCGGCCTGCCGGGCCGGCGGGGTCGCCGGAGGCTGCGCGGCGCGGATGCGGCGGCGGGCCGACGAGGCCAGCTGGCGGCACGCCGCCGGGGTGCGGCCGACGATCTCGGCGATCTCGGCGAACGGGTAGCGGAAGACGTCGTGGAGGATGAACGCGACCCGTTCGGCCGGCGTCATCGACTCGAGCATCACGAGAAACGCCATGTTGACGGACTCGTCGAGGGTGACCCGGTCGGCGGGATCGGCCGGGTCGGCCGGGGCGCCGCCGGTCCACTCCGTGCGGTCGGGCAGCGGCTCCGGGAGCCACTCGCCCACGTAGCGCTCCCGCCGGGCCCGGGCCGAGCCGAGCAGGTTGAGGCAGATGCGGCTGGCGACCGTCGTCAGCCAGGCGCCGGGCGACTCGATGGCCCGCTGCTGCTCGCGGGGCATGGCGTACCAGCGGGCATACGTCTCCTGCACGGCGTCCTCGGCCTCCGCGAGGGAGCCCAGCAGCCGGTAGGCCAGATTGATCAGCTGACGGCGCTCGTTGACGATCGCTGGGGTGGTCATGGCCGCGACGGCTCCCTCGGTGGCAGGTGCTTCACCGGTACGACACGGCAGCCCCCCGGATTGTGAGGTCGGCCTCGTCGCCTCACACTCCGGTGCGCTGTGCTGTCGGACCCGGTGAGACGAACCCATCATCCAACGGGCAGGGGACACCGATGACGGACTTCCAGGCGATCGCGGACCGCGTCGAGATCGAGGCGCTGCGCGGCGAGTTCACCGACGCGGCGATGATGCGCGACCGCGCCCGCCTCGCCGCGCTGTTCACCGACGACGGCGTGCTGCGGATGCCGAACATCCCGGTCGAGCTGGTCGGGCCGGCGCAGATCCGCGCCGGGGGTGAGCGGCTGCAGGCCCAGTGGGAGTTCTTCGTGCAGAACACCCACCCCGGCACGGTCCAGCTCGACGGCGACACCGCGACCGGCCGCACCTACATCCAGGAGATCGCGCGCACCCGCGACGGCCGCCAGGGGCAGAACTTCGCCATCTACCACGACCGCTACCGGCGCACCGGCGACGGCTGGAAGTTCGTGGAGCGGGTCTACGAGGTCAGGTACCTGGACACCAGCCCGCTGGCCGGCTCGGCGCCCGCCGCCACGGACGCCGAACCCTCCGCGTTCACCGGTGCGGCGTCCGAGGCGCGGCTGCAGCGGACCGCGGCGGCGCTGCGGGCGAACAACTTCGCCGTCGAGGTCCTCGACGACGCCGCCGCGGCCCGGGCCCGCGTCGAGGGGCTGATCCCCGAGGGCGCCAGCGTGTTCACCGGTGCCAGCGAGACGCTGCGGGTGTCCGGCATCGACGCGGACATCAACGGCGGCGGGCGCTACGACGCGGTCAAGTCACGGACCCTGACGATGGACCGGGCCACCGGCACCCGCGACATCTGGCGGCTGATCGCCAGCCCCGACGTCATCGTGGGCAGTGTCGCCGCGGTCACCGAGACCGGCTCCCTCGTCGTCGCCTCGGCCAGCGGCTCCCAGCTGCCCGGCTACGCCGGCGCCGCCGGCCACGCCATCTGGATCGTCGGCGCGCAGAAGGTCGTGCCCGACCTGAACGCCGCCCTGCACCGCGTCGAGGCGCACTGCCTGCCGCTGGAGAGCGCCCGCGCCCAGGCGGCCTACGGCCGGCCCAGCGCCGCGAACCGCGTGCTCATCCTCAACGCGGAGCTCGAACCCGGCCGCGGCACCGTCCTGCTGCTGCGCGAACCCATCGGATTCTGAAGCGCGCCGTCAGGCCTGCGGCGAGACGGGGCGCTCGAAGAAGGTCTCCAGCACCACGGTGGCCTGCGTGCCGCTGACCCCGTCGATCGCGTAGATCCGGCGGAGCACATCCTGCAGGTGGGTGGTGCTCGTCGTCCTGACCTTCACCATGACCGACGCGCTGCCGGCGATGACGTGCGCCTCCAGGACCTCGGGCAGCGCCGCGAACGCGTCCGCCGAGTCGCCCATCCAGGCGTCCGAGTCGACCATCACGAAGGCCAGGACGCCGCCGCCCACGGCGGCCGGGTCGACCTCGACCGTGGTGCGCCGGATGACGCCGCGCTCGCGCAGCTTCCGCACGCGCTCGTGGGCCGCGCCGGCGGACAGCCCGACGGCCCGGCCCAGCTCGGCGTAGGGCTGGCCGGCGTCCTCCTGCAGCTTCCCCAGCAGCGTCCTGTCGATCTGGTCCACGGTCCTCCGTCCGGCTGTTGCTTGCATTCACCGTACCGCATCCTGCACTCTGAGCTGAAGACAGGATGTGGTTCGGTGCTTGCAGGAACTGGGAGGAAGTTTCCATGAGCGGTGATTCCCCCGCGCTGTACGAGATGTTCGACGACCGGTTCCGTGCGGGGCGGTGCATGAACGGTGACGAACGGCTGGAGGTCCTGCACACGGGCTGCCGGTGGGCGGAAGGGCCGATCTACCTCCCCGCCTGGCGGCAGGTTATCTGGAGCGACATCCCCAACGACCGGATGCTGCGCTGGGACGAGGAGACCGGCACGGTCAGCGTCTTCCGCCGCGGCGCCGGGCACCCCAACGGCAACACCCTCGACCGTCAGGGCCGGCTGGTCACCTGCGAGCAGGGCAACCGGCGGGTGACCCGGACCGAACCCGACGGCACCGTCACCGTGCTGGCGGACCGGTGGCAGGGCAAGCGCCTGAACAGCCCGAACGACGCCACGGTGAAGTCCGACGGGTCGATCTGGTTCTCCGACCCGGACTTCGGCATCACCAGCGACTACGAGGGCTACCGGGCAGACAGCGAGATCGGCTCCAACAACGTCTACCGGATCGACCCCGCCACCGGCGAGGTGCGGCTGGTCGCCGACTGCTTCGGCGCCCCGAACGGCCTGGTCTTCTCCGCCGACGAGCGGCAACTGTACGTCTCCGACACCCGGGCGGGCGTCATCCGGGTCTTCGACGTCCGCGACGACGGCACCCTGTCCAAGGACCGCATCTTCGCCGAGGCGGCGACCCGCGACCGGGCCCGCTTCGACAACCTCCGCTTCGACGACGCCGGCCGGCTCTGGGCCGCCGCGATGAGCGACGGCGTGCACTGCTACGACCCCGACGGCACGCTGCTCGGACGGCTGCGGGTCCCCGAATCGGTCGCCAACGTCTCCTGGGGCGGCGCCAAACGCAACCGCCTCTTCATCGCCGCCGAGACAAGCCTCTACTCCGTCGTCATGGGCGTCACCGGCACACATCCGACCGGACCGGGACGCCGGCCCTGGCTGGACGGTCAGCGGTAGCCGAGCGCCCCGCCCCACACGTCGCGGCCGTCGGCCCAGGTGCGGAGCCACCCGCGCACGGAGCCGGTCAGGTCCGGTCAGCTGGGCAGCGCCGAGGTGAGGGCCTGGCGGAGGGAGCGGATCGCGGGGTGGTCGGCGTGGCCCTGGCGGACGGCGGTGGAGATGCGGCGGTGGGACTGGGGCTTCGGCAGCGGGCGGGTCGCGACGGTGGGGCGGCGGCCGCGCCAGGTGAGGTAGGGCAGAAACGCGGCGGCGTGGCCGGACTCGACGAGGCGGACGTGCAGCAGCAGGTCGCTGCTCTCGTAGCGGACGTCGGGCTCGAAGCCGGCCTTGCGGCAGACGGCGACCGCCCACGCCCTCGCCGCCGTCCCCGCGGGCTCCAGCACCCACGGGTGACCGGCGAGGGCGGCGAGCGCCGCCTGGTTCTGCGGGGTGCGCACCGTCCGCGGGTGCGCCAGCCTGATCGGGTCGACGCACAGCGGCGCGACGTCGATGCCGGCGGCCGGCGGCTGCGGGCTGTCCGGGTACTCCTCGACGATGACCAGGTCGACGCTGGAGCACCGCATCCGGCAGCTCGCCGACGGGATCTGCGCCGCGCACGGCGCGACGGCAGAGGTCACGTACACGCACGAGTTCGAGCCGACCGTCAACGACCCCGCCGCCGTGGCGACCGCGCTGACCGCGGCCCGGCTCACCGTCGGCGCGGACCGCGTCGACGGCGACACCCCGCCGTGGACCGCCAGCGAGGACTTCGGCGCGTTCAGCAACCGGGTGCCCGGCTGCTTCGCGCTGCTCGGCAACGGCGCCGGCGGCCCGTCGCTGCACAGCGCCGACTACGACTTCAACGACGACGTCCTGAGCACCGGCGTCGCGTACTACGTCAACCTGGTCCGCACCGCGCTGCCGGCCGCCACCACATGACGGCCGCGAACCCGCTCCGCGACCCGGCCTGGCGCTGCGAGCCCGCACCCGCCGAGGTGCTGGACTTCCACCGGCGGCTTCCCGGGTACGCCCCGACCCCGCTCACCGAGCTGCCCGAGCTGGCCGCCGCGGCCGGTGTCGCCCGGCTCTACGCCAAGGACGAGTCGACGCGGCTGGGGCTGCCGGCGTTCAAGGCGCTCGGCGCGTCCTGGGCGATCCACCGGGCGCTGCGCGCACGGCGCGGTGCGGGGCAGGCGACGATCGTCACCGCGACGGACGGCAACCACGGCCGCGCCGTAGCCCGCTTCGCCCGGCAGTTCGGCCACCGCGCCGCCGTCTACGTGCCCGACGGCGTGCACCCGGCGGCGGTGCGGGCGATCCGCGACGAGGGCGCCGACGTCACCCACGTCCCCGGCGACTACGACACCGCCGTCGCGGCCGCCGCCGCTTCCTCCGTCGGCGGGGACGGCGGAGAAGGCGGGGACCGGCTGCTCGTGCAGGACATGGCGTGGGACGGCTACGAGGACGTGCCGGGGTGGATCGTCGACGGGTACTCCACCCTGTTCGCGGAGCTGCCCGTCCGTCCCGACCTGGTCGTCGTCCCCGCCGGCGTCGGCTCGCTGCTGCAGGCCGCGCTCACCCACTACCGCAGCCGCGGCGCCCCGCCCGGCACGGCGGTGGTGAGCGTCGAGCCGGACTCCGCCGCGTGCGTCCTGGCGAGCGTCGCCGCCGGCCACCCGGTCACCGTCGCGACCGGCACGACCAGCATGGCCGGGCTCAACTGCGGCACCGTGTCGAGCCTCGCGTGGCCGTACATCAGCAGCGGCCTCGACGCGTGCACCACCGTCACCGACGCCCAGGCCGCCGTGGCGATGCGCGACCTGTCCGCTTACGGCGTCGACGCCGGCCCCTGCGGCGCCGCGCCGCTGGCCGCGCTGCGGTCGCTGCGGGCCGCCCCGGACAGCACCGTCGTGCTGCTGGTCACCGAGGGCCGCGCCGCGAACGCGCATTGACGGCGGCCAGGACGGCCTCCGCGGTGACGAGGTCCTGCCAGGCCATGCCGACGCTCTTGAACAGCAGCGGCCGGTCGGCGGGCGGGTGGGCGCGGCCGGTGACGACGTCACGCATCGGGACCAGGTCCTCGGGCCGCAGTCGCCGCTCGTGGACGGCCATGCCGACGTCGCCGGCCTCGCGCAGGGCGGTGGCGGCGTCCTCGACGACGACCGTCGCGCGGGCGCACAGCGCCGGCGGCACCTCGCGGGCGTCGGGCTCGTGCGAGCCGACGGCGATGACGGTCGCGGTGTCGCGGATCAGGCCGGCGTCGAAGAGCGGCTCCCGCGCGGTCGTGGCGCAGACGACGACGTCGGCCTCGCGCAGCACGTCCTCGACCGGCCGGTCGCCCGTGCGGCCGCGGGTGAGGTGCGTGACGGTCGCGATGGGGAGCACCGCGGCGAGGGTCTCGGCGTGCCCGTGCGCCTGCGGCCCCGCCCCGAACACCGCCACCCGCAACGGGTCCGGCATGGTTTGCAGCCGCGGCAGGACGGCGGCGACGGACACCGCCGGCGTGCGCAGCGTCGTCAGCGCCGTGCCGTCCAGCACCGCGACCAGGCCCAGCGACTCGGCGTCGAACAGCAGGTAGGACGCCTGGATGCGGGGCAGCCCTCGGGCCGGGTTGCCGGGCGCGACGGTCGCCACCTTGATGCCGGCGTGGGTGCCGGTCGCCTCCGACGGCATGAGCAAGAACTGGCCCGCCCGCACGGCGACGGCGTGCCGCGGCGGGTCGGCGGCCGGGTCGAGGCCGGCCCGCAGCGCGGCGGTGATCGCGGCGACGGCCGCGGCGGGCCCGCACGCGTCCCGCACGGCGTCGGCGTCGAGGATCAGCGGCCCGGTCACCGCAGCACGAACCCGGGCACGAGCGGGTCGGCGGGGTCGACGACGAACGTGTGCTCACCCGTCCGGTACGCCATCCCCGTCACCTGCGGGATGACCGCCGCCCGCCCGTCGACCGTGGTGGCGGCGACCACCGTGCCGGCGAACACGGACCCGACGATGGACTCGTGCCGCAGCGTCACCGCACCGTCCCGTTCGGCGAGCGCGGCGAGCCGGGCGCAGGTCCCCGACCCGCAGGGCGACCGGTCGACCTCCCCGTCCGCGAACACGGTGACGTTGCGCTGGTGCACCTGGCCGTCGGCCACCCCCAGGTCCTCGAACAGGATCGTGCCGTACACGCCGCTGAGCCGCGGGTCGCTGGGGTGCACGGCGTGCGGGCCGTCGTTGAGCGCCCACTTCACCTCCCGCCCCAGCGCGATCAGGTCCTGATAGTGGCCCGGGTCGACGCGCAGCCCGGCGGACGCCGCGTCGACGCAGGCGTAGATCGCCCCGCCGTAGCTGACGGTCACCGCGAGCGCTCCCCGGGACGTGCTGAGCGGCACGTCACGGGCGATGACGTAGCTCGCCACGTTGACGAAGTCGACGGCGACGCTCCGCCCGGCGTCGCGGTGCACCCGCGCCGTGACCCTGCCCGACGGCACGTCGATGACCACGTCGACCGTGCCGTCCCGCGGCGCCTCGACGATCCCGGTGTCCACCGCCCACACCCCGAGCGCGATCGTCCCGTGCCCGCAGGCGGTGGAGAACCCGTCCTTGTGCCAGAACAGCACTCCGAGATGCGCCCCGTCGTCGTCGGGCGGCACGACGAACCCGCCGTACATGTCGGCGTGCCCCCGCGGCTCGAAGCACAGCAGCTCCCGCAGCCGCTGCGCGTCGGGGCTGTCGATCGCCCGCACCCGCCGCTCCGCGACGCTCTGTCCGGGCAGCGCCACCGGTGGCTCCGCCACGATCCGGAACGGCTCCCCGGCCGTGTGGTAGTCAGCCGTCGACACGGCAGGCACGATCACCACCCCATCTTGAACCATCCGCACCCGCGCCGCGGCGCTCGCCCGCACCGCCGGGGGGCCGTTCACGCGTCGGTGAGGGCGTGGAGCAGCTGCCGGGCGGTGCGGCGGCCGTGGATCAGGGCGTTGCGGCGGCGGGCGAGGACCGGGCTGGGCGCGGTCGGGTGGTGGTGGGCGGCCATGCGGGCGGTGGCGAGCATCAGGTTGACGGTGAAGGGATCCAAAATGTCGGCGTCGGTGACGCGGTTGCGCAGTTCGCGGCGGGCATCGGGGTCATGGGCGGTGGTGAGGTAGAGGGTGGCGAGGTCGAGGCCGGTGAGGTACATCCCGGCGGCGCCGAAGTCGAGCAGGCCGAGCCGGCCGGAGGGCAGCTGCTGGATGTTGTGGGGCACGAGGTTGCCGTGGGTGAAGGTGCGGACGTCGTCGCAGCGTCGCAGGAGGGCGAGGGTGCGGCGGGCGTCGTCGTCGGTGAGGTGCCCGGCATGGTGGTGCGCGGCGATGCTGCGCTCGTAGTCGACGTGCCAGCGCTGCAGCGCGTCGCCGGGTGGCAGCCAGGTGGACAGCAGGGCGGCGGTGTGGATGATCCGGCGGACCTGCTCGATGTCGAGATCGCTGACGGTGTCGGGGCCGTCGCGGAGCGGGTCGCCGATGGCGCGGGTGAGGATGAGGACGCGGTCGTCGTCGCTCCAGCGGTACATGCCGACGACGACGGGCGGCCGGTGGCGGTCGAACGCCCGGGCCACGTCGATGTGGCGGTGCAGGCTGCGGCGTGCCGCGTCGGTGTCGACGAGACGGAAACCGACGGCGACGGGTTCGCCGTGCAGCCGCGCGGCGCTGACCAGGAACGTGGCCGTGGTCCGAAGCGGCGGCCGGCCGTCGAACACCAGGCCGCTGGGCAGTCCCGCGGTCGACCACAGTCCGTCGCGGGCCGGATCGTCCTGACCGGTGCCGCTGTCGCGGCCGTCGCTGCCGCAACGCTCGTCAGGCGGTGGCGGGCGGTGCGTCGCCGTGGCGTGGGAGAGCGCGTGCAGGGCCGCGCTGCAGTCGGTGGCCAGGGCGTCGAGGTCGGCGAGCTCCTCCGAGGACCAGTCTCTGGGCTGGTTGTCGATGGCGCACAGGGCGCCGAGGACCTGCCCGTCGCGGGAGGTGAGCGGGGTGCCGGCGTAGGCCACGACACCGAGGTCGCGGATCGCGTCGTTGGTGTGCAGCAGCGGATGACGGCGGGCGTCGCGCACGACGAGCCGGTCGTCGGTGCCGACGACGTACTGGCAGAACGAGTGCGTCAGTGCCGTCTGGCGGCTGTGTTGCCACAGCTCGGGGAGCCCGGCCGCGCCCGGGAAGATCTGGCGGTGCGCCTCGACGAGCACCACCAGAGCGACCGGCGTGCGGAGCTTGGCGCGGACCTGCTCGGCGATCGTGTCGAACCGGCGGTGCGGCGCGTCCCTCAGCCCCGTCGCGGCGACGGCCTGCAGCCGGTCGTGGTTGCGGACCGTCGCGGCGGACCGGACCGGGTCGATCGGCGGCGGAAGGAACCATGGATCGGTCATTGCGGCTCCTTCCCCGCGCCGTCCAGCCCCGCGCCGGCGCGATGAGCTCCGGTGCTCCACACCACATTGCCAGCAGTCTGCAACTGGACCCGGCACCTGTGGCGACGTCGGGCATGGTCGATGCGCCGCAACGATGGTGGCACGAACCAGCGCCCCGCACATCGGTGGCCCGCCGATGCGGCCATCATCGACGCGAGGTTCTGTTCAACATCGCCACCAGCCGCTCGCCATATCGACATCTTCGCTGCCGAGCTGTGGCGGTCCGACCCGGCGCTGTTCGCCGCCGTGAGCCATCTGCCGAGAATACGAACCCGGACCGCAGGAATGAGCGGCCGGGTCAGCCGCAGACGGTTTGGTAGCTCCTCCGGCCGGGCACGTACGCCGACGTAGCGCAACCCCGCAAATCTGGAGGCATCAGATGGCTGTCGGCGGCATCATCTCCGCGCTCATCATCGGCCTGATCATCGGCGCGCTCGGGCGCCTGGTCGTGCCCGGCAAGCAGCACATCCCGATCTGGCTGACCATCGTCATCGGCATCGTCGCCGCCCTGATCGGCACCGCCATCGCCGGTGCGATCGGCGTGGCCAACACAGCGGGCATCGACTGGATCGAGCTCCTCATCCAGGTCGTGCTGGCCGCGGCCGGCGTGTGGCTGGTCGCGGGCCTCTACGCCCGCCGCGGCCACCACGTGTAGCGGCCCGACGAGGGACTCGGCCAGGCAACTTCAGGAACAGGGCGACGGCGCGGACCAGACGGTCCGCGCCGTCGCGGCGCTCCGGTCGTCACTGTGCGGTGAGGACCTCGGCGAGCCGCGCGGTGGCCCGGGGGGTGGTGAGGATCGTGTAGTGGTTGCAGTCGGGGACGAGCTCGGCGCGCAGGGCGGTCTGCGCGGTCCAGTGGTCGACCACGGGCTGCGGGAGCAGGCCGGGCTCCTGGCCGAACATGCCGCGCGGGGCGTGCAGCAGGTCGGCCGGCAGGCGCAGCGCGCGCAGGTCGTCGCCGAAGCTGCCGGCGTTGACGAGCAGGTCGCGGCCGTCCTCCGCCACGGCGGCCGGGGACACCCGGGAGCGGATCGCGCCGGGGTCGCCGGTGGCGTCGTAGCGGGCGTACGCGTCGAGGTCGGCGCTCCAGTCCGCGGCGAGCGCCGGGTGGTTGCGGAACACGTCGACGTAGGCGTCCTCGGTCGGGAACGTCATCCTCAGGCGGGTGATCGCCGGGCCCAGGGTCGCCTCCAGGACCGCGTCGGGGTCCGCGCCGGGCGGGACGGGCAGCGGCAGGCCGCCGTCGATGAGCACGAGGCGCCGGTACAGGCCGGGCTCCCGGACCGCGGCCCGCAGCGCGGCGTATGCGCCCATCGACTGGCCGGCGAGGACGACGGGCCGGCCGAGGTGGCGGGCGGCGGTGGCGAGGTCCTCGGCGTGGCGGTCCATGCCGAACGGGCCGGGGAGGCCGTTGCTGCGTCCCCGGCCGCGCAGGTCCACGGCGAGCAGCGTCCAGCCGGCGGGCAGGGCACGGGCGAGCGCCGCGAACGCCATCGCCGAGGCGGTGATGCCGTGGGCGGCGAGCACGACCGGCGCCGCCGGGTCCTGCGAGCCGGACCGCAGGGCGTGCAGCGGGCCGTCCGGCGTGGGGATCTCGACGCTGTCCATGTGGTGTGGTTCCTCCGGACTGTGCAGGGTTACGGGGCGAGGGCGTTGCGGCGGACGTCGGAGAAGGTGCGGGTGTCGGTACAGATGCCGCAGCGTGGACCGGTGAACTCGGCGCCGGCGGCGGTGTCGCCCATGAGCTGGAACCGGAACCAGGCAGTCGTCGGCGCGGCGAACGGGCCCGGGTCGCCGACGACGGTGAAGTGGTCGGCGCCCCGCAGCTCAGCGTAGATCGCCGGGATGTGGTCCGCGTCGTTGTAGAACGCCTTCACCAGCGCCGGGAACACGATGCTGTCGAACTGGCCGGCGAGCAGCAGCGCGGGGACGTGCACGGCGTCGATGTCGGCGAGGGGGCCGGGCTGGATCGGCAGGATCGCGTCGATGCGCGGGTCGGCGCCGACGACGATCGCCGCGGCGCCGCCCTGGGAGTGGCCGGACGCGCCGATGTGGGCGAGGTCGACGTGGTGGTGGAAGACGCTGCCGGGGTCGGCGTCGGCCTGGGCGAGGGCGTCGATGCCGAGGCGCATCGAGACGCCGAGGTTGGAGGTGGGCGTGTTCGCGGCGGAGACGATGAAGCCGTGGCTCGCCCAGTACAGCAGCAGGTCACGGTAGACGAGCGGGACGCCGCCGGTGCCGTTGCCCCACACGATCACCGGGTGCCGGCGGGGGCTGGTGGCGATGTCGCGCGGGTAGTACAGGGTGTTGACGACACCGACCTGGACGGCGGTCGCGTAGGGGCCGGGCGCGTCCCAGGCGTCCGCGGCGGCGGCCGGTCGGGCGGGGACCAGCAGCGCGGCCACGCACAGCAGCGCGGCGAGGCCGTAACGGTGAGACATCGTGCCTCCTCGTTGGTTGGGGGTCCTCGAATCGTCGCGCCGGCCGCGGCCGGTGTCTGTGCGCACTTGCGGCAATGATTGACGCGCGGGTTTGGGCAATGTGACGATGCCGGCATGCGGGACCTGCACGACCGGATGGCGCCCAGGCTCGCCGGGCTGACCGGTGAGATCGTCGCTGGATGCGCCGCCGACGTGCCGTTCTACCGGGGGCTGCCGGCCGAGGTCCTGGACGGCCCGGTCCGCGAGTCGGTCGGCACCGTCTTGGGCCTTCTGCTGAGGATGCTCCGCGACGAGGAGGCGCTGCGGCCCGGCGACCTGACCTGGGTGGTGGAGCGGTCCGCCCGCCGAGCCCGGGACCACGTGCCGCTGGAGGCGGCGCTCGCGGCGTACCTCATCGGCGCCCGCACCTGGTGGCGCACGCTGTCGGCCGTCGCCGCCCCCGCGGAGCTGCCCGCCGCCGGCGCGCTGCTGCTGGACGGGCTGGCCGGCATGATGCCCGCCGTCGTCGTCGCGCACCTGCAGGCGCAGGAGGACCTGCGGGGCGAGTCGGCGCGGGCCCGGCGGGAGCTGCTCGCCGCGCTGCTGCACGGGCAGCCGTTCCACGTCGTCGCGGCCCTCGCGCAGGACGTCAGGGTCGAGGTCGGGCAGCGGCACACGGTGCTGCTGGTGCGGTTCGCGCCCCGCCCGCCGGACCGGCTCGTGCAGGTCGCCCTCGACGCGCACGCGGGCACGCCCGTCCTCGCCGACCACGTCGCCGGCATCGTGCTGCTGCCCGACGGCGTCACCGCGGCGTCGATGGCCGCGGGCCTGGGGGAGGCGCTGTCGAGCACCGTGCTGGCGGCCGCGGCGGCGGCGGACACGCCCGCCGGCATCCCGGCCGCGGCCGCCGAGGCGCGCGAGGTGATGGACCTGGTGACCCGGATCGGCCGCACGTCCGGCGTGTACCGCCTGGACGACGTCCTCGTGGAGTACCAGCTCTCCCGTCCCGGGCCGGGCCTGCAGCGGCTGGCGGCGAAGCTCGACCCGCTGCGCGGGCACCCGTACCTGCTCGACACGCTGCGCAGTTTCGTCGCGCACGGGCACAACCGCCGGCAGACCGCGCTGGACCTGCACATCCACCGCAACACGCTGGACTACCGCCTGCACCGCATCACCACGATGACCGGCCTGGACCCGGCGGTCCCCGAGCACGCCCGCCTGCTGGACGCCGCCCTCACCGCCGCGGCGCTGCACGACCGCCCGCCGCAGGCCGGTGCCGGCTGACTTCGTACGAACCGCGGACATCGTGGATCAACGCCTTCCACGGCACTGAACGCCGCCGGCCCGATCGCGGGTAGCGTGAACGGATGCTGACGACACGTGTCGGGGGACCGTCGGACGCGCCGGTCGTCGCCCGGCTGTGGGCCGCCGCGGACGCCGCCCGCCGCGCCGCTGCCTGCACAGAGGCCGGCACCGGGGCCGGGCACCACGACGAGACCACCGCGGAGGCGAGGGCCCTGCGGATGCTGGCGGGGGCCGGGTCGCTCCTGGTGGTGGCGGAGGACGAGGGCGAGCCGGCCGCGATGACCGTGGTCGTGCAGGCCCTCGCGCGGGACGGCGCCGGCGACCCGGTCCCGGGGCTGGCCCACGTCACGATGGTCGCCGTCGACCCGTCCCGCTGGGGCCTCGGCCTCGGCGCCGCCGTCGTCACCCGCGCGCAGGCCGAGGCCCGCGGCCTCGGCTACACCCAGGCGCAGCTGTGGACGCAGCAGAGCAACGCGCGAGCCGACCGCCTGTACCGCCGCCTCGGCTGGACCCTGTCGGGCCGCACCAACACCGACGAGCACGGCGAACCGATCCGCCACTACACCCGGGCACTCTGAGCCCACCGTGAGGCCGGAGCCTCGAAGTGCACCGGGACCGCGATCGTCAAGAACGCCGTCATCCATGTACTGGAACGGTTCGCCGGCGAGGATGTCCAGACCGTCGGCGCGGCGCTGTCAGGCGTCGGTGTCGGCGGCTCGGACGCGACGCCGATCGATCACGGTCACGTCGACGTCGCTCGGCACAGTGAAGTCTCCGGAGGGGTCGGACAGCAGTTCGGCCGGGTCGAGGGGCAGCCTCGCGTGGGGACCGAGGTACGCGCCGTCAAGGTGGGCGAGGATCTCGGTGCCGTGTTCCTCGGTTTCGTCGAGCACCTGCAGCTGCGGGGGTGGATATCGCCAGTCGGCCCACTGCCGGTAGTGCCGCCCGTCCCGCCAGACATCCGCGACGACCGCGGTGCACAGGGCCGTCACCATGGCCAGACCCGTGCCTGCCGGGCATGGCCCGGGACCGAAGAATGCGGTCAACGCCTCGGCCACCCACGGCGCCCGCTGTGGCCGAATCCGATCGACGGAAAGACCCACGCCGTTGTCCCGCACGGAGAACACCAGGTCCGATTCGATCACGACATCGACCTGGGAAACCAGGCTCTGAGGATCGGCCGCGGCCTGGTGGACCGCCCAACGCAGCACCTGTCCGGGCAGCGCCGGGTCGTGCCGATCGACCCCGAAGTACATCAGCGGACGGCTCCGCACGGCCATCAGATTCGGCCAGACAGTGATGCCACTGGCCGTCAACTGACGTCCGTCATGACTGGTCATCACAACATCATCCCCGATCAGGACTCGCCACCGGTGCGTCGCGGCGGCGGCGGAAGTGTCCTCGCGGGACGTCGAAGGGGCGGCCGGCGGGGTGGCCGTCGCGAGGACCTCCAAGGGGTCGGTGAAGACGGTGGCCTGGAGGTCCTCGTGGTCAGGGCCGGGTCAGCGCTGGCGCAGGAAGCCGGCGTCGAGGAACTTGAAGTTGGTGGTCTCCCGGTCGCCGTCGGTGGGCGTGTCCGCGCCGTCGTGCACGACGAGCAGGCCGTGCGGGAAGCCGGGCAGCGGGGTCGCGGTCACGGCGGCGCCGTCGCAGCCTTCGGAGCCGTCGGTGCGGGCGCCGGCGACGACCGCGAAGTGGCCGGTCGGGCGCAGGGTCAGTCGGTCGTAGGTGTAGAAGGTGTCGTCGCCCTGGCTCGACACGAGCAGGGTGCCGGTGAGCGCGCCGGTCTGCAGGATGGTGAGGCCCTCGACGTCCGCGGCGATGCGGCCGCCGTAGCCGGGGTCGGCGGCGTAGTCGACGACGCAGTCGTCCTCGGCCTCGTCGAACCGGGCAGGGACGCCGAACTCGCGGGTCCGCTCCACGGACTGCGGCGCGCCGCGGAACCGGCCGCCCCACACCGGGATCCGCCACAGGCCGACGGTCTCCTGCGCCAGGTACGCGATCCGGGTCGTCGGGTCGACGACGCTGCCCTCCACCTGCGGGCCGTCGCCGGGGTCGGCGCACGGCGACCAGGCCGAGCCGTTCGGCAGCCGGAACGTCGACGGCAGCGTCAGCAGGTCCACCCGCCGGTAGGTGACGGTGCCGCCGGTCGCGACGAGCTGGAACAGGCCGACCTCGGAAGTGCTGCGGCGGCTGACGACGGCGTACGCGGTGCCGTCGAAGTCGCGGAACGTGGCCAGGCCGTAGGCGGTGCGCTGCTCGTTGACCTGCGCCTGGTCGGTGCTGAACGCGAACGGCACACCGGGCGCGGTCACGTCGGTGAGGGTGCCGGTGGCCGGGTCGATGCGGTAGAAGCGCAGCTGGTCGCGGCCCCGGTCGGTGACGACGGCCAGGTCGGTGGTGCGGCCGCCGAGCCGGAACCCGGGCACCAGGTCGACGTTGTTGAACCGGCCTGCGGCGTCGTCTTCGCCGGGCGCGGGCGGGGTGGCGATCCCCTGCCGTTCGCGGCCCGCGAGGTCGTACACGCGAAGACCACCGTTCTTGGCGGTGGCCAGCACCCGGCTCGCGCCGCGGTCGCGCTCGTTGACCCAGATGGCCGGGTCGTCGGCGTTGGCGTCGCCGCCGGCCTCGTCGTCGTAGAGGGGCGGGGTCTCCACGGCCGCGGTCACCGTCTTCAGGGACGGCGCCGCGTGGGCGGCCGTGGGGAGCAGTAGCAGCGGCACCGCGGTCGCCGCGATGAGAATGAGTCGTCGCATCCGCCGAAGCTATGGTGCGTGTCGATCCGTCAGGTGAACACGCTCAGTCTGCCGGAGGATCCGCCAGTGGCCAGCCGACGGCGGCCAGGCGCGCCGACACCCGGGCGACGTCCTCGGCGGACGCCGCCTGCAGCACGGAGTCGTTGATCATGCTCTCGATGTCGGCGGTGCTGACCGGGTCGGCGGTGCGCTGCGGCTCCTCGGCGAGCGCCCGCGCGATCCTGTGGATCTCGTCGTCGGTCAGCTTGCGGCGCAGCAGCCCGAGCAGCGCCACGTAGTCCTGGCGGGGCACCCCGGACGGGTAGCCGGCCCGCAGCCACTCCACGGTGCGGGTCAGGAAGTTCGAGCTGGGCTCACCCATGGTGTCCTCTCACTTGTCCACGACGGTCGGGTAGACGTGCTCGAAGCTGAGCTCCTTGCCGAAGCCCGACGCGACGATGAACGTGATGCCCAGCGCGACGCCGAGCAGCACGATCGCGAAGCAGAGGTAGCCGCCGGCGGTGCCCAGCGGGCGCGGTGCCCGGCCCGGGCCGCCCGCGCCGTAGGCGAGCGACCGCACGCCGAGCGCGAACAGGGCCGGCAGGCCGGCGCCCAGGATCAGGCCGGCCAGCAGGACCCGCCAGACCGCCTCGAGCGCGAATCCGAGGTTGTGCATCTCGCGGTCCTCTCAGCGGTCCGCGTCGGCGAGCTCGCGCCGGGCGTCCCAGTCGTCGTTGACGTTGGTGTGGTCGACCGGCGCCCGGCGGGACCGCAGGTACATGAACGCGGCCGCGGCGAGGAGGACCAGGAAGATGGTGACCGCGCCGGCGAGGCCGCCGACGCCGTTGCCGAGCCACCACATGAGCGCGCCGACGACCGCGGCGGCGGGCAGCGTGATGAGCCAGGCCGCGACCATCCGCCCGGCCACCGCCCAGCGGACCAGCGCGCCGGGCCGCCCGACGCCGCTGCCGAGGATCGAGCCGGTCGCGACGTGGGTGGTCGACAGCGCGAACCCGAGATGGCTGGAGGCCAGGATGACCGCCGCGGACGCCGACTCGGCGGCGAGCCCCTGCGGCGGGGAGATCTCGACCAGGCCCTTGCCGACGGTACGGATGATGCGCCAGCCGCCGAGAGCGGTGCCGAGCGCGATCGCCACCGCGCAGGCGGCCTTGACCCAGAACGGGATGTTCGTCGTGTCCGTCCAGGCCCCCGTCGCGATCAGCGCCAGGGTGATGACCCCCATGGTCTTCTGGGCGTCGTTGGTGCCGTGGGCGAGCGAGACCAGCGAGGCGCTGCCGATCTGCCCCCAGCGGAAGCCGTTGTCGGTGAAGCGCTGGTCGACGCCGGCGGTGATCCGGTAGATCAGCCAGGTGCCGGTGGCGGCGACGGCCCCGGCGATCACCGGCGACATGACCGCCGGCAGGACGACCTTGCCGATGACACCGTCGAGCTTGCTGCCGTCGCCGTTCCAGTTGACGCCGGACCAGCCGAGCCCGGCGATCGTGGCGCCGATGAGCCCGCCGAAGAGCGCGTGCGACGAGCTGGACGGCAGGCCGAGCAGCCAGGTCAGCAGGTTCCACACGATGCCGCCGACCAGCCCGGCCAGGATGATCAGCAGCAGCGCGGCGCCGCCATCGGCGACGAGGTCCTGTTTCGGTGTGCCGTTGGAGTTCTGGATCTTCACGACCGCGTTGCTCACGGTCAGGGCGACCTCGACGGACAGGAACGCGCCGACCAGGTTCAGGACGCCGGACAGGAGCACCGCGACCTTCGGCCGCAGGGCGCGGGTGGCGATGGAGGTCGCCATCGCGTTGGCGGTGTCGTGGAATCCGTTCGTGAAGTCGAACCCGAGCGCCGTCACGATCACCAGGACGAGGACCACGGTGGTTTCGGTCACACTTTCGATCGTCACGCCGCCCGGTGTGACCCACCACCGCAGAAGCCCTGCTCAGACGGGATTTCGCTACCAGTTTCCCGCCCGGTCACCCACGGGTGCGGCAGCCCGATCAGCTACGGGTGCGACAGCCCGGTCGCCTACGGGTGCGACAGCATGAACCGCACCCGGGTCCAACCGTCGTGGTGGGTGACGGCGAAGGCCTCGGACAGCTGCTGGGCGATCCACATGCCGCGGCCGCCGAGCAGCCGGTCGTCCGGCGGGCGGTAGCCGGCGAGCGGGTCGGACGGGCCGGGCCCGTCGTCGCCGACCTCGCAGACCACGCCCTGCGGCGTGACCCAGACCCGCAGCTCGCGGCGGGCGCCCCCGTACAGCACGGCGTTGGCGGCGATCTCGCTGGTGACCAGCAGCAGCTCGTCGAGCCGGTCGGTGCCGGCCCAGCCGTGCGCGGCGGCGATCCGGCCGACGAGGTGGCGGGCCTCGGCCACGCTGTCGCCGAGGGGCGTCACGGCGGCGGGCGGGCCGTCGACGGGCGGGACCGGCTCGGGCACCGCACCGAGGAACTCCGCCGGCGGCCGGTACGTGTCGCTGCCGGGATGGGTGCGCCGGGCGTCGGCGAGCACCGCGTGCGGCAGCACGCGCGTGTCATACGGGCAGACGATCCAGGCCGGGGCGTCGGCGAGCACCTCGTTGACCGCCGACTCGAACCGCGCCCAGGTCACGTGCCGCGCCGGCGGCCCGGACCCGGCCTCGCCGATGATCCGGACCGCGTCGTGCCCGCGGCTGGCGGCGTCGGCGAGGAGCTTCCGCCAGCCGGCGACGGTGCTCGCCGGCCGCCGGAAGCAGCCGTCGCGGTCCATGAACGTCACCTGGGCGGCGTCGCGGCCGAGCGCGTCGCGCAGCAGGTCCGCGTTGGCGTCGGTGACGGCGGCGACGACGGCGTGGTCGCTGCGCAGGCCGTCGCGGACGAACGGCACGAGACCGCCGGTAAACCCCTCGTCGGTGTCGTAGAAGAACGCGTCGTGGGTCAGCGACGCCCGCATCCCCACCACCCCGCCTTTCGACCTCCGGCCTGCCGGCCTCCACCGTACCCCTGCCATCACCCGCCGAAGGTGAGGGTATATACGCCGTTCCGCACCATTCGACCTGGTTTTGGGGAGATCATGGCGGAGTGAGGGAGCACACGGGGGCATTCAGGGGACCGGACACCGACCATGTCGTGCACGTCGCCCGGCAGCCGATCTACGACCGGGACGGCATCATGGTCGCCGGCGAGCTGCTGTTCCGGGCCCGGACGACGGCGACGGGCGCCGACCGCAGCGACTCCGTCGCCACCGCCCGCGTGCTGGTCGCGGCGTTCACCGAGTTCGGGATCAGGGAGCTGACCGGCGACCGGCTGTGCTTCGTCAACCTGACCCGCGACTTCCTCACCGGCCGCCTGCCGCTGCCGTTCGACGGCAGCCAGGCCGTCCTGGAGATCCTGGAGTCCACCACCGTCGACGACGAGGTCGTCGACGGCGTCACCGCGCTCGTCGAGCAGGGGTACACCGTCGCCCTCGACGACTTCGTGCCCGGCGGCGGCCACGAGCCGCTGCTGCCCCTCGCCACCTACGTGAAGATCGACATGCTGCACGCGTCGGAGCCCGAGGTCCGCGCCGCCGTCGCCGAGTGCCGCCGCTTCGGGCACCTGCGGCTGGTCGCCGAGCGCCTGGAGACCCCCGACGCGCTGCGCCTGGCGTTCACGCTCGGGTTCGAGCTCTTCCAGGGCAACATCCTGGGCCGCCCGCACATCAACTCGACCGTCACGCTCGCCCCGGCGCGGCTGACCCGGCTGCGGATGCTGCAGGCGCTCACCGCCGAGGACGCCGACATCGACGAGATCGCCGCGCTCGTCGCCGAGGACGCGGCGCTCACGCTGCGGCTGCTGCGCGCCACCAACTCCGCCGCGCTCGGACTCAACCGGACCGTGTCGTCGGTCCGCGACACCGTCGTCGTGCTCGGCCTCGACCGGATCCGGCAGTGGGTGACCCTCATGCTCGTCGCCGACCTCACCGAGGCCGACCCCGAGCAGCTCAGCGACGTCCTCGTCCGGGCCCGGTTCAGCCAGTTCCTGGCCGGCACCGCGGGGGTGCCCGGCGACGTCGCGTACATCGGCGGGCTGCTCTCGGCGCTCGCCGACCTCTACGACGAGCCCGCCGACCGCATGGTGCACGGGCTGCCGCTGGACCCGGTCCTCGTCGACGCCCTCACCACCGGCCGCGGCCCGCTCGGCGACGTGCTCGCCACGGCCCGCGCGTACATGACCCCGTCCGCGGAGATGCCCCCGGCCGGCAGCCTGCCCACCCAGACGACCGGCACCGAGGACATGGCCATGGCCTACCTGTCGGCCGTGCGCTCCACCAACGCCACCCTCGCCGAGCTGACCGCCGACGTGTAGGTTCACGCCGTGGCGGCAGCGGGTGTGGTACTGGTGACCGGCGCGTCCCGCGGCCTGGGCGCGACGATCGCCCGGACACTCGCGGCCGGCGGCTGGGCCGTCGCGGTCAACTACCGGCACGGCGCCGCACCCGCCGCGGCGGTCGTCGCGGACATCCGCGCGGCCGGCGGCACCGCCGAGGCCTTCGAGGCCGACGTCACCGACGAGTCCTCCGTCGCCGCGCTCATGGCGGACGTCACCGCCCGGCTCGGCCCGGTCACCGCCGTCGTCGCCAACGCCACCGGCCCGCAGCCCCCGGTCCCCGTCGAGGACCTCACCTGGGACGACCACCTCGGGCAGCTGCTGTTCTTCGTCAAGAGCCCGACCCTGCTCGTCCGGGCCGCCCTGCCCGCGATGCGTGCCGCCGGCCGCGGCCGGGTCGTGCTGGTCGGCTCCGACATGGTCGACCGGGCCCTGCCCGGCTGGTCCGCGTACGTGGCGGCGAAGGCGGCCCAGGTCGGCCTGGCCCGCACCTGGGCCCGCGAGCTCGGCCCGCACGGCATCACCGTCAACGTCGTCGCCCCCGGCTGGATCCCCGTCGAACGCCACGCCGACGTGCCCTCCACGGCGCTGGACTCGTACGCCGCCGAGGTCCCGCTGCGCCGCATCGGCCACCCGTCCGACGTCGCCGGCGCGGTGCGCTTCCTGCTGTCGGACGAGGGCGCCTTCATCACCGGCGACCGCCTGACCGTCAACGGCGGCCACACCATCGGCTGACGATCGCGCGGCCGCCACGGGACGAGGTCACTCGGTGTCGGCCTGCCACAAATCGGGGCCGAACATCTCGTACTGGACGTCGCGGGCCGGCACGCCGCGGTCGATCAGCTGGCTGCGCACGCTCTGCAGGAACGGCAGCGGGCCGCACAGGTAGAAGACGGCGCCGTCGGGCAGCGGGATCCGCGAGACGTCCATCATGCCGGCCGAGACGCCCGCGCCCGGCAGGTCGGTGTGCGGGCCCTGCTCGTACCACACGTGCAGGACCGACGAGGGCAGGCGGGACAGGTCTCCGACGATCTGCCGGCGCAGCGGGAAGGACCCCTCGTCGGTGTCGGCGTGCAGCAGGGTGACGTGCAGGCGGGAGCCGGCGGCGACGAGGTGGGAGAGCATGCCGGCCATCGGGGTGATGCCGATGCCGGCGCTGGCGAAGACGACCGGCCGGCCGGAGTCGTCCAGGACCACGTCGCCGTAGGGGACGCTCATGGCGATCTCGTCGCCGACCTGGACGCCGTCGTGCAGGAGGTTGGACACCTCGCCGTCGGGCTTGCCGCCGCCGTGAACCCGCTTGACCGCGAAGTAGCGGTGCTCGCCGTCGTCGGCGCGGGTCAGGCTGTACTGGCGCGGCTGGCGCACACCGTCGGGCATGCGGAGGTTGACGCTCACGTACTGCCCGGGCAGCGACGTCCTGACGGGCCGGTCGTCGGTGCGGCGCATCACGAAGCCCATGACGTCGCCGGTCTCGCGGTACTTGCCGGCGACCCGCCACTGCCGCCACACCCGTTCGGGGGTGACACCGCGGGCGCTGTACAGGCCGCGCTCCTGGTTGATCAGGGCGTAGGCCATCAGCCAGTACACCTCGTCCCAGGCCGCCGCCACGTCCGGGGTGACGGCGGCGCCGAGGACGTCGCCGATCGCCCACATCAGGTGCTCGTGCACGATGCCGTACTGCTCGGGCCGGATGCCCAGCGACGCGTGCTTGTGCGAGATGCGCGTCAGCAGCCGGCCCGGCGGCCGCAGCGGATCGTCCAGCAGCGTCGAGGCGAACACCACCACCGACCCCGCCAGGGCCTTGGGCTGCGATCCCTCCGCCTGGTTGCCACGGTTGAACAGCCCGTCCTCAAGCTCCGGCCGGGCGGCGAACATGTGGGCGTAGAAGCGGTCCGCGATCTCCTCGATGTGCTGGCCGACGACGGGGAGCGTGGCCTTGACGACCGGCCGGGCCTGGTTCGACAACACCGCTGCGTTCTCACCGGTTCGCGGAGGGCCAAACCCGCTCAGCGCCGGCAGCCGCCGCCTCGGCGCGGGGTCTGACGGAATCCCGCCGACCAGCTGGTGTGGTCACTTCCGCTCGAGTGCGACGACCGCGTCGAGGAGGCCGTGCAGGCCGAGCTCGTAGCGGTCGGCGTCCACCCGTTCGAACAGGAGCTCGTCGAGCGGCACGCCGGCGGACTGCTCCGGGCGTCCGGCGATCTCGAGTTCGGCCAGGACGACGAGTTTGAGCCCGTGCAGGAACGTCGGCTCGCTGTACAGAGCTGTCATCGCGGTTGTCATCGCGCCTCCGATGTCGGCTCGGAGCGTGGATGGAAGCACCGCCCACCCGACAAGCGTTCTCCGCGGGCGTCACACCGGCGCTCACCCGGAGGGATGAAACGGGTTCGTCCGCACGCCGCGGGTCGTCGCCGGCGGCCTGCTCGCCCTCGCCGACATCGCCGGCGCCGACTTCCGTCCGGCCCGCACCGGCCGCGGCCGCGACCCGGTGGTCACCGGCGACGGCGAGCGGCTGCGGTTCGAGGCGCTGTCGACGTGCGGCGGCGTGTACGGGCGGCTCGACCTCGACCCCGCCGAGCTGCAGGACGCGCCGGTCGGGCGCGGCACCACCAACGTCGACGTGAACCCGCCGCTCTACCAGGCGCTGACCCGGGTCGGCGGGCAGGACCCGCTGCGGCTGTCCGTCGGCGCCGACGAGCTCGCCGTCGGCACCCTCGACGGCAGGATCGTCGAGAAGCGGGTGCCGCTGCCGGCCCGGTGGCTGCGCGGGCTCGCCGAGGTCGCGGCGCACGCGCTGCCAGCGGCTCGGCACCGAGGCACCCCCGCCGCCGCCCGTCCCGGTCCTCGTCGCGGCGCTGCCGGCGGCGTTCCCGGCGCCGCTGGAACTCGGCGCCCTCGCCGGGGAGCTCGCCACCACCCTGCGCCACGGCGACGAGGACCCGGTCCGGCACGAGCTCGTGCTCGACGGGCTGCTGCGCGCCGCCCGCGGCGACCGGGCCGCCGCCGCCCGGGTCCTCGCCGCCGTCATGCCGCAGTGGGCGGGCACGTGGGCCGACCTGATCGCCGCCGCGACCGGGTTGACGGCGCCGCCACCGTACGAGAGCCCGTTCGCCCACCTGTACGTCACCACGCTCGGCACGTTCGTCGAGCGCCGGTCCGTCGAGCTCGCCGCGCGACTGGCCGCCGACCCGCCGCCCGCGCTGCTCGCCACGCCGGCCACGGTCGCGGGGCACGTCGACCCCGACCGGGTCCTGTCGCTGCTGCGCCAGGCCGAACGCGACGGCTGGCAGCCCGGCCCGGCCGACCTGACCCAGGCGCTGCTGCGGCTGCCGCGGGCCGTCGACGCCACGGTCGTCGAGGGCGCCGCGGGGCTCGCCTCGCCCGCGGGCCGCCGGTTCGCGGACCACCTCCGCACGGCCGCGGCCGAACCGCGGACCTGGGTCGAGGAGGTGCCGGGCCAGGCGTACCACTCCGGCCGCCGGATCGCGATGCTGGACGCGGCGGGGCTGCCCGCCGACGTCGCCGACCCGCGCACCGCGACACAGCGCGTCGCCGCCGTCCACCACCAGCCGCGCCTGGCCCTGTGGCCGATGGTCACGCCGTCGCACCGGGAGGTGGCGGCCGCGCACATCCAGCCGTACCTCGTCACCCCGCACGGCAGCCCCGGCACCACGGTCCTCGAGGGGCTCGCCGCCGCCGACGGCCCGCCCGGCCCGGCGATGTCGCTGGTCCTCGCGTACCTGTTCGGCTCGTCGCGGCAGGAGATGCGGCTCGCCGCGGCCGACGCGCTCATCACCCTCGCCGCCCGGCCCGGCTGGGACAGCACCACGACCGGCGCGGAGATCGGCGCCCTGTCGAGCGACGAACGGATCGTGCTGCAGCGCACCGTCCAGCCGCTCGCCGAGGCGTTCAAGGCCGGCGCGCACACCGCCGTGTGGCAGGCGACGTCGGCGGCCCTGCCAGCGCTGCTCGCCGCCGCCCCGCGCCCGGGCCTCGCCGACCTGCTGACCCTGGCCGCCGACGCCCGCCCGGGCGGCGCCCGTCTGGACCTGCCGGAGCTGCCCGCCCTCGCGGCCCGGCCCGGCCGCAGCCGCCTGGCCGAGTCCGCCCGCCGCCTGGCCGCCCTGGTGGCGAGCGACCGCTGACCGTTTGCCTCCATTGCGAGAGGGGCAATCCAGTGGCATGGGAGAGCCGGTTGCCTCTGTCACGGTCTGCGAGGACGGGCCGCTGCTCGTGCGCGGCGAGTTCACGCTCCTCACGCAGGACGGCGAGGTCGTCGACCCCGGGCGGGCCACCGTGGCGCTGTGCCGGTGCGGACGTTCGGCGATCAAGCCGTTCTGCGACGGCACCCACAAGGTGATCGGCTTCCAGGCCGCGAGCGCCCCGACCGGCGACCGGCCCCTCGCCGGCGGCGACTGACCCGCTCCCAGGCTTCACGGCGCTGGCTGCTCGAAGGACCACTCGAAGAAGTCGTGGGCGTCAGCCGCCCAGCGCTGCGGCCGGTGCCAGCACCGGTCGCAGCGACGAGTGCCCGGCGGTCCACGCGTCCAGGACGTGGGCGGCGAAGCGGCCGTCCAGGGCGAGCGCGCACGCCGCGCCGAACAGCACCTGCCCCGCCTGCGACGGGTGCTGCGCGCAGAAGCCGCCGCACAGGTCGTGGGCGGCGACCTGCTCGTGGACGGCGTCGGCCTCGACGTGCTCGTCGTAGAAGCGGGTCGCGGTCGCGTTGCCGCCGAGGCGGCGCAGGCCGTCGCCGTAGCGGCGGTTCGGCAGCGACGACGTCATCTCGAGGGCGGCGAGGTGGCCGACGATCGCCCCGCGCAGGCGGCGGTGCAGGCCGAACAGCGACATGAGGTTGTTGGTCGCGAGCGTGACGGCCGGGACCACGTCGAGATGGGCGCCGTAGGTGTCGTCCAGGTCGAGCTCCCGCATCGTGGCGCGGAAGAGCTCAGCGTGCATGCGGTCGGCGCGGCCGCCGCCGTACTCGTCGGCCTGGATCTCCACCAGCGCGGCCTTGGGCCGGCCGGCCAGCCGCGGGATCGCCCAGGTGTGCGGGTCGGCCTCCCGCAGGTGGTAGATCGAGCGGTGCCGCACGAACTCGCGGAACTGCTCCAGCGTCGCGCGACCCTTCAGGAACTTCGACAGCGACGGGGCGTCGTCGGCGTCGACGAGCGCCGTGAGCGCGTGCGGGACCTCGTGCGGCGCCGCCGGCGCCGGCACGGGCACCGCCGTGCGCAACGCGTCCTCGAACCGCTCCTCGCCGGCCTGCCGCAACGCCAGCAGCGACGGCTGCCACTCCCACCGCTCGTCGACGCCGTCGAAGCCGCGGTAGTGCAGCTCGTAACAGATGTGCAGGCTCAGCTGCAGGTCCTCGTCGGTGCACGCGTCGGTGCCCGCCGCCAGCTCCCGCCAGGTGCCGCCCGGCAGGTCGCGCGGGGGGCCGGCGAGCATGGCGACGAGCGTGTCGGAGACCGGTCCTCGCGGTCGGGGCAGGCGCATGGTCATCGTCTTCCCTCAGGACGGGCTGGTTAAGCAGGAACTTTGTGGGGAAAAGGCTCGGCATGACCGCGGCCACCGAAGCGCCCGTCTACGCTGACGCCGCCCTGCGCCGCCTCGGCGAGGCCATCAAGGAGACGGGGTACCGGTTCGTCCCCGTCACGGCGGCCACCCACGAGCGGGTCAACCGGCGGCCGGCGAACGCCCGCGCCCGGACGCTGCGCGACGTGCTCGGCTGGAGCCGCCCGTTCGGCCCCGGCGTGCTGCCCGACGACCTCGTCACGCTGCTCGACGAGGCCGGCGTCCTGGACCGCGACGGCGACACGTGGCGCAGCCGGATCCGCTGCTCCACGCTCGACGGCGGCCTGTTCTTCCACGCCGCGTTCCCGCCGGCCGAGCCGGACGCCGTCTTCTTCGGCCCGGACACGCTGCGCACCTGCGACGCCGTCACCGCGCACCTGCGGAGCCTGCCGGGCCCGCCGCGGCGGGCCGTGGACATCGGCACCGGCAGCGGCGCGATCGCCGTCACCGTCGCCCGTCACGCGCCGGACGCGGAGGTCCTCGGCGTCGACGTCAACCCGGTCGCGCTGCGGTTCACGGCCGTCAACGCGGGCCTCGCCGGCGTGCGGGTCACGCCGGTGCACAGCGACCTGCTGTCCGGGGTCGGCGGGCAGTTCGACCTCATCGTCTCCAACCCGCCGTTCATGATCGACCCGCAGCGCCGGCGGTACCGTGACGGCGGCGGCGAACACGGGCACGACCTGCCGCTCGCCGTGCTCGACACCGCGCTGCACCGCCTCGCGCCCGGCGGGTCGCTGGTGCTCTTCAGCGGCACCGGCATCGTCGACGGTCACGACCCGCTGCTCGCCGAGGCCGCGACCCGGCTCGCCGGCACCGGCTTCGCGTGGCGCTACCGCGAGGTCGATCCCGACGTGTACGGAGAGAACCTCGACGACCCGTCCTACGCGCACGCCGAACGCATCGCCGTGTGCGTCCTCATCGCCGAGAGGTGCCGCTGATGCCGCCGACCGCCACCGCGCCGAGCACCGCCGCGAACGTCGCCGAGACCGCCGGCGCCCTGGCCGGGCAGACCCTGACCGTGGGGGTCGAGGAGGAGTTCCTCCTGCTGGACCCCGTCACGTGGCGCAACGCCCCCGTCGCCGACGACGCCCGCGCCTGCCTGCCCGAACCGGCCCGGGAGCAGACCAGGGTCGAGTTCCGGCGCAGCATGATGGAGATGGTGACGCCGGTCTGCACGAGCCTGTCCGAGCTGCGCCGGCGGCTCACCGCCAACCGGGCCGTGGCCGCGCTCGCCGCGCAGTCGGCGGGGGCGCGGCTCGTCGCCGTCGCCGCCACCCCGGTCGCCGAGCCCGACCTCACCGTGGAGGACACGCCCCGCTTCCGGGCGATCGCCCGGCACTACGGGCCGATCGCGCACGACCCGGCGTTGTGCGGCTGCCACGTGCACGTCGGCGTGCCGGACCGGGAGGTCGCCGTGCAGGTCTGCAACCACCTGCGGCCGTGGCTGCCGGTGGTGCAGGCGCTGACCGCGAACTCGCCGTTCCACGCCGGGGCGGACACGTGCCACGCGAGCTGGCGCAGCATCCAGCTGGACCGCTGGCCGAGCCTCGGGCCGGCGCCGTTCCTGACGTCCGTGGCCCACTACGATCGCACCGTCGCGGAGCTGGTCGGCAGCGGCGTCATGCTCGACGACTCGATGGTGCTGTGGTGGGTGCGACCGTCGAGGCGCTACCCGACCGTCGAGATCCGCGTCGGCGACGTGTGCCCGACCGCCGGTGACACGGTCCTCGTCGCCGGGCTCGTCCGCGGGCTCGTCGCCACCGTCCTGGACGACGTCGCCGCCGGCCGCCCGGCGGTCAGCCCGCCGGAGCACCTGCTGCGGGCCGCGCACTGGAACGCCGCGCACCAGGGCCTCGGCGGCACCCTCATGGACCTGCACGGCCGCCGCGCGGTGCCGGCCTGGGACCTGGTCGACCTGCTCGCCGACGTCACCGGCCCGGCGCTGCGCCGGCACGGCGACGACGGCGTCGTCGCCAAGGAGCTGGCCCGGCTCCGCGAGGAGGGGACCGGCGCCGACCGGCAGCGCGGCGCCGGCGACCTGCCCGGGGCCATGCGCCTGCTGGCGGACCTGACCACGCATTAACATCGCTGGTCGTGAAGACCGAACCGAAGATGGTCCTTGTCGTGCGCACCGACCTCGGCATGGGCCGGGGCAAGATCGCGGCGCAGGTCGCGCACGCGGCGGTGTCCGCGGTGCTGCAGGGGCCGCACGGGGCGGTGTTCGAGGCGTGGCTGCAGGCGGGACAGCCGAAGGTGGTGCTGAAGGTCGCCGGGGCGGCGGAGCTCGCCGAGCTGTGCGGGCACGCCGTCGAGGCGGGCCTGCCGGTGCAGGTCATCCACGACGCGGGACGCACGCAGGTGGCCGCGGGCACGGCCACCTGCTGCGCCATCGGCCCCGCCGTCCCGGCCGACGTCGACCCGGTGACGGCGGCGCTGAGCCTGCTGTGACGGTCCACTGTGGACCAACGACGCCCTGGCGGTAGCGGGGCCTTCAGCCCTTGACGCCGCTGCTGGCGACGCTGCGGACGAAGTACCGCTGGAAGACGATGAACACGATCGCCACCGGGATGATGGTGAGGATCGAGCCAGCCATCATCACCGGGTAGTCGAAGCTCTGCCCGCCCGCGCCGCCGCGGCCCAGCGTCGACAGGCCGAAGGGCAGCGTCCAGTGCGACGGGCTGGCCCGCACCACGATGAGCGGCATCAGGAACTCGTTCCACACCCCTTGGAAGGACAGGATCGTCAGCGTCAGCAGCGCGGGCCGCGCCAGCGGCAGCACCACGTGCCAGTAGGCCTGGAAGATCGAGGCGCCGTCGATGCGGGCCGCCTCCTCCAGCTCCTTGGGCAGCTCGGCGAAGAACTGCCGCATCAGGAAGATCCCCATGGCGTCGACCGCGAGCGGCAGGATGAGGCCGGTGTACGAGTTGAGCAGGCTCAGCTCCTTCAGCACCAGGAACCGCGGCACGGTCAGCACGATCGGAGGCACCGCGAGCACCGCGATGATCCCGGCGAAGAGGACGCCGCGGCCGCGGAAGTGCAGCCGGGCCAGGGCGTAGCCGGCGAGGGAGTCGATGAAGACCCGCCCGAGGGTCGCGGCGACCGTGACGAGGATCGAGTTGAAGGTCCACAGCGGGAAGTCGCTGTGCACGAGCACGTCCGACCACGCCCGCAGGTCGAAGGAGCGCGGCCACGGCGACACCGGATGGGTGGCGACCTCGGGCCGGGACTTGAACGACGTGCCCAGCGACAGCACGAACGGGTAGATGAACACGACGGCGAAGCCGAGCAGCAGCGCGTATCGCAGCACACGGCGTAACGAGAACGGCATGTCAGCGCTCCTTCCGCAGCACGAGCCGCTGCACGCCGGTGAACACCAGGATGATGACGAGCACGATGAACGCGATCGCCGCGGCCCGGCCCATCGCGCTGTTCTGGAAGCCTTCGCGGTAGATGAGGTACGCGGGGGTGAGCGTGGTCTTCTGCGGCCCGCCGGACGTCATCGCGTAGACCTGGTCGAACACCTGCCAGGTGCCGATCACGCCGAGGGTCAGCACGAGGAACAGCGTCGGCTTCAGCAGCGGCAGCGTGATCCGGAAGAAGCGCTGCCGGGCGGAGGCGCCGTCGATGGCGGCGGCCTCCTCGAGCTCCTCCGGGACGTTCTGCAGCCCGGCGAGGAACATCAGCATGAACGTGCCGGTCGTGGTCCAGGTCGCGAGGATCATCACCGAGCTGAGCGCGACGCTGGGCCCGGCGAGCCAGTCCCACCAGGACAGGTCCATGAACTCGCCGCGCAGCGCGCCCGGCGGGCGGTCGACGCCGGCCGCACCCAGCAGCAGGTGCAGCAGCCCGTCGGAGTCGTCGAGCCACACCAGGTCGACCTTGCCCGGCAGCACCGCCGACAGCACCGTGTTGACCACGCCGGTCGGGCTGAACAGGAAGATGAAGATGAACGCGACCGCGATCGAGCTGGTCACCGACGGGAAGTAGAACGCGGTGCGGAAGAACGTGCGGCCCTTGAGCAGCCGGGCGTTGACGACGAGCGCGAGGAGGAACGCCAGCGCCGTCTGCGCGGGGACGACGCCCAGCACGTAGTACAGGTTGTTGCGCAGGCTCTTGGCGAAGTCGCCGCGGACGATCCCGGGATCGGTCAGCAGGTCCTGGTAGTTGGCGGCGCCGGCGGGGTCGGAGGCGCCGAGCGGGGTGAGGCCGCTCCAGTCGCGGAAGCTGACCCACAGCGCGAGGAGGATCGGCGCGACCATGAACGCGCCGAGCCCGATCAGCGCGGGCGACACGAAGAGCCAGCCGGCCAGCCCCTGCCGGCCGTGAATGCGTGACATGCGGACTCCTCAGTGGAGGGGCCGCCGGGGCGGCCCCTCTCCGTGACGTCAGCCGAGGATGTCGGTCCCGGCCTTCTGCGTGCTGGTGACCACGTCGCCGACCTGCTTGTTGCCCTTGGCGAGGCCCTGGATGCCGTCGTTGAACGTGTCGATCGCGGTGCTGAAGCCCGGCACGAACACCGACTTCTTCGCGTAGTCGCCGCCGGCGACGAACGCCTTCAGCTCCGGCTTGTCCGCCAGCCACTTGTCCGCCAGGGACTTGCGCGACGGCATGACCGGGAACTCCTTGGTCACCGCGAACTGCTCGTCCGGCGAGGTGAGGAACTTGACGAAGTCGAGCGCGGCGGCTTTGTTCTTCGCCGCCTTCGCCACGCCGTAGCAGACGGAGAACGACATCGTGCCCTTGCCCTTCGGGCCGGCGGGCAGCTCGGCGACCGCGTACTTGACGTTGGGGAAGTCGTTCTTCATCGCCCCGACGATCCAGTTGCCCTCGATCGTCATCGACGTGGCGGCCTTGCCGAACGCCTCGCCGCCCCAGCCCGCGCCGACCGACGCCGGGGTGCCGAACCAGCCCGCCTTGTGGTTGTCGGTGACGTACTGCAGCGCGGTGCGCATCTCCGGCGTGTCCATCGTCATCTTGGTGACGTCGTCGTTCGTCGGCCAGGCGCCCGCCTGGGCCATGAACGCGCCCCAGCGGTAGAACTCCGGCGCGAGCACCAGACCCGGGTGGCCCGGCTTGGTGAGCGCCTTCGCCGTCGCGGTCAGCTCGTCCCAGGTCGTGGGCGGCTTCAGGCCGGCGGCGGTGAAGTCGGCGGTGTTGTAGACCAGCTGCAGCGTGGAGAAGTCCTTCGGCGCGCAGTAGTAGGTGCCCTTGTACGTGAAGGACTGCTTGAGCGTCTCGTAGAAGTCGCCGGGGTTGTCGACCTTGTCGCCGATCGGCTCCAGGACGCCGTTCTTGCCGAAGTCGGGCAGCTTGTTGTCGTTGACGTAGAAGACGTCCGGCGGTTCGCCGCCGGCGAGCGCGGTGGTGAGGGCGGTGTCGTACTCGGGCAGCACCTTCAGCTCGACGGTGTTGCGGCCCTGCTTGTTGTAGTCCTCGACGGCCTTGCGCAGCACGGCGTCCTCGGCGGGGGAGGAGGAGAACGCGTACATCGTCAGCTTCGCGCCGGTGGCGCTGCCTTCGGTGCCGGTGCCGCTGCCGTCGTCACCGCACGCGGCGACCAGCAGGACGGTGGCGATCAGAGCGGTCAGGAGGCGGGGTGTTCGTAACATGATGTCGCTCCCAGGGGGGTCGGGGAAACTCAGGGCAGAGCGCTGGAGGCCCGGACGATCAGCTCGGGTGCCAGCAGTTGCCCGGCGGGTTCGTTGCCGCCGGGGCCCAGCAGGGCACGGATCATCGCGTGTCCGACGGCCTCGATCGGCTGCCGGACGCTGGACAGGTCGAGCGCGCCGGCGGTCGGGGTGTCGTCGAAGCCGACGACGGCGAGCCGGGCGTGCCGTTGCCGCACGGTGCGCAGCACGCCCGCGGCGAGCGTGTCGGTGGCGGCGACGACGGCGGTCGGTGGGGTGTGGTGGTCCAGCAGTGCCTCCGCGAGGCGCGCGCCGTTGGCGAGGGAGTCCTCGCCGCGCAGGTCGAGGTGGCGGGAGCCGTCGAGCAGGCCGTGCTTGTCGAGGGCGGTGCGCCACCCGTCGGCGCGCCGGTCGCCGACCGCGACGCCCTCCGGGTAGCCGAGGAACGCGATGCGCCGGTGCCCGCGGGTCACGAGGTGCTCGACGGCGGCGGCCGTGCCGGCGGTGTTGTCGATGTCGACCCACGGGTGGGCGTCGTCGGCGCCGGTACGGCCGAACGCGGCGAACGGGATCCGCAGGTGCCGCAGGCCCGCCGGGCGCGGGTCGGCGGACTGGATGCCGTAGAGCACGACGCCGTCGATCGCGCCGGCGCGGTGCAGCGCGTCGACGTTGGCGACCTCGTCGCCGGGGTCGTCGGCGGTGAACAGCAGCAGATGGTGGTCGGCGGCCCGGCCGGCCTCGGCGAGCGCGTGCAGCAGCCGGTCGTGCATGCTGCCCAGCGCGTGCGGGTGCATCGGCTCGATCCGGTAGCCGATCATGCGTGAGGTGGCGGCCCGCAGCGACTGCGCGACCCGGTTGGGCCGGTAGCCGAGCTGCTCGATCGCCGCCTCGACCCGCTGCCGGGTCTCGGGCCGCACCCGCTGCGGCGCGTTGAGCACGTTGGACACGGTCTGCCGGGAGACGCCGGCGGCTCGTGCGACGTCCTCGACGGTCGGCGGATGCACGGGACCTCCCACGGGAGATGGTGTTGAACGTTCAAATCGGGTCTTGCGGGATGCCCGTTTGAACGTTCAACATGGGTGTTCGGACATTCTCACCCCGCCAACGGCTTGTCAAGAGGAGCGATATGGGGCAGCCCTACCTCCACGAGCACGTGACGTGTGTCGCCGCCCCGGCCACGTGGCTCTCCGGCCCATCGGGCCAGCTCCGGGGCGGTGCCGACGGCCTGTACGTCGACGACCGCCGGGTCCTGTCGAGGCTGGTCGTCACCGTCGACGGCGCCGAGCCCGTCCCGGTCCAGGTCACCCGGACGGGTGCGGCGTCGGCCCGGTTCGCCGCGGTGCTGCCCGGCCTCGGCGACGACGGCCCCGACCCGACCGTCACGCTCGTGCGCGACCGCCACACGTCGCCCCGCGGTGGCACCGAGACGCTCACGCTGACCAACCTGTCCCACGCCACCCTGGCCGTGGAGATCGAGGTCGCCGCCGGCACCGACTTCGCCACCATGGGTGCCGTGAAGGACGGGCACCCGTCAGTGTCCACAGTGGAGGCTGTCGGCGTCGGTACCGACGCGGCCGACGCCGGCGGGATGCGCGTCGCCGTGACGGCGGACCCGCCGCCGGACCAGCCGCCGGGTGCCGGGCCGATGCGCTGGCTGGTCACGATCGAGCCACGGGCGAGCTGGACCGCCACGGTGCGCTTCACCCGCGCCGACGCCACGCCGATCACCCGCTCCGCCGCACCGGCCGGGCTGCGGGTCGCCGCCGACGACCGGCGCCTCGACGCGCTGGTGCGCGCGAGCGTCGAGGACCTCGCGGCGCTGCGGCACGCCGACGGCGACGACGACTACTACACCGCCGGCAGTCCCTGGTACCTCACCCTCTTCGGCCGCGACTCGCTGTGGGCGGCCCGGCTGGCCCTCCCGCTCGGCACCGGCGTCGCCGCCGGCACGCTGCGCGCCCTTGCCCGCCGCCAGGGCACGAAGCACGATCCGGACACCGACGAGGAGCCCGGCAAGATCCTGCACGAGGTCCGCCCCGTCGACGCCGCCCACTGGCTTCCGCCGGTCTACTACGGCACCGTCGACGCCACCGCGCTCTTCGTCAGCACCGCGGCCGACGCCTACCGCTGGGGGCTGCCGGCCGCCGAGGTCGAGCCGCTGCTGCCGCACGTCGAGCGGGCGCTGATGTGGCTGGCCGGGCACGACGGCTTCATCGCCTACCGGTCCAGCACGAAGGGCCTGGCCAACCACGGCTGGAAGGACTCCGGCGACGGCATCCAGCACGCCGACGGGCGCATCGCGCGCGGGCCGCTCGCGCTCGCCGAGGTGCAGGCGTACGCCTACCGGGCCTTCCTGGACGGTGCCTGGCTCCTGGAGTCGTTCGGCCGCGACGGCGCCGCGCACTGGCGCGACCGGGCCTCGGCGCTCGCGACGCGGTTCCGGGCGGCGTTCTGGTGCCCCGGCGGCTACCCCGCGGTCGCCCTCGACGGCGACGGCGCGCAGGTCGACAGCCTCACGTCCAACATCGGCCACCTGCTCGGCACCGGTCTGCTCTCGGCGGAGGAGAGCGCCCGGGTCGCCGGCCGCCTCGCCGAGCTGCGCTCACCGTTCGGCATCAGGACCATCGCGCCCTCCTCGGGCGGGTACAACTTCCTGTCCTACCATCTCGGCTCGGTGTGGCCGCACGACACCGCGATCGCCCTGCTCGGCCTGGTCCGCGACGGCCACCGCGCCGAGGCGGCCGAGGTGATCCGCGCCCTGCTCGCCGCCGGCGAACGCTTCGACGCCCGGTTGCCGGAGCTCTTCGGCGGCGACGACGCGCCGACGCCGTACCCGGCCTCCTGCCGCCCCCAGGCCTGGGCCGCCGCCGCCGGTCCCGCGCTGGTGACCGCCCTGCTCGGCCTCGACGTCGACGCCCCCTCGGGCCGGTTGACGCTCGACCCCCTGTCCCCGTCCCCGGTCGGCGCCTACCAGGTGCGCGGCCTGCGGATCGCCGGCGGTTCGCTCGACGTGAGCGTCACCGCGGCAGGTGAAGCGACGGTTCACAGCGATCCGTTTAAGGCTTGACTTATATAAGCCGAAGATGACATTGTACGTGCCGTGCATGCGTTCGATGTGCTCGGCGACCCCGTGCGGCGCCGGATCCTGGAGCTGCTCGCCGACGGGGAGCAGCCTGCCGGCGCGGTCAGCGAGACCGTGCGGGCCGAGTTCGGCATCTCGCAGCCGGCGGTGTCGCAGCACCTGAAGGTGCTGCGCGAGTCGGGGTTCGCGACCGTCCGGGCCGACGGCACCCGGCGCCTGTACGCCGTCGACGCCGCGCCGTTGCGCGAGGTCGACGCCTGGCTGGAGCGGTTCCGTGGCTTCTGGGCGCAGCGCCTGGACGCGCTCGGCACCGAGCTCGCCCGGGGCAAGCGCTCGCGATCCTCAACAGAAAGGCCTTCGTCGTGATCGACATCGTCAACCAGATCAACGCCGTCCACCGCGAGGTCGGCAACCACCCGGTCAGCACCGGCGAGGGGCGTTCGCTGTTGCTGCGCCGCACGTACGACGCCGACGTCGCGGACGTGTGGGACGCCTGCACCGATCCCGGGCGGCTCGGCCGGTGGCTCGGGGAGGTCGACGGCGACCTGCGCCTGGGCGGCACGTTCCAGATCACGAACAACGCCGGCGGCCGGATCGTGCAGTGCGAGGAGCCACGGCTGCTCGCGGTGACCTGGTCCTTCGGCGGCGGCATGGACACCGAGGTCGAGCTGCGGCTCGCGCCCGGTCCCGACGGCGGCACCGTGCTGGAGCTGGAGCACTCCTCGCCCGCGGACGTCGTGGACGAGCTCGTCCGCCAGTACGGCCCCGGCGGCACGATCGGCGTCGGTGGCGGCTGGGACCTCGCGCTGCTCGGCCTCGACCTGCACCTGCGCGGCGTCGAGGTGGACCCCGCCACCTGGGAGGGCTCGCCCGAGGCGAAGGAGTTCGGGACCCGCGCCTGCCACGCCTGGGGCGCGGCGATCCAGGCCGCCTGGGGCACCAGCGACGACGACATCGCCGCGGCGGTCGCGTTCGGCGTGCAGCAGTTCGCTCCCTGAGCGCGGGTATCCGCGTAGCGAAATCGTCATGGGGATTTCATATTGACGTTTAGTAATATCACTGGCCACTCTCTGGTAACGCGACGCCCGCCTGACGCAAGTTTTCCTCAAGGTCCGTTTCCTGCGCTCGGGCGGGCGCCGCGAACTGCTTATGGTCTGCGGGGCCCGTAGGCGGACGAGAGGCAGATGTCGTGGGATCCAGGACGACCCGGACGGTCGTGGCATTGGCCGGGGTGGTCGCCCTCGCGGCGGGCTGCGGCACGACCCCCGCTGCCGACGCGGGCCGGCCACTCGTCGTGAAGCTCTACGGGTCCGACGCGAACATGACGAACTCCCTCAAGGAAAAGCTCGCCGGAAATCCCGGGATTCTTTCCGGGATGGTCGGCACCACCCCGCTGCTCGCGCTGCCCGAGTCGTTCCAGGAGCGGCTGCGCGGGGTCGACCCGACGCTGGTCGACTACGGGTACGCCGCCGAGGCCTACGACGCGGTCGTGCTCGCCGCCCTCGCCGCCGAGTCGGCCCGCACCACGCAGCCGCTGACCGTCGCGAAGTACGTCGTGGGCGCCTCGACCTCCGGCACGACCTGCGACTCCGCCGCCGCCTGCCTGGCGCTGGCCAAGGCCGGCAAGGACTTCGCCTACCGCGGCGTGTCGATGCGCCGCAGCGGCCTCAGCGACAGCGGCGAGCCCTCCTCGGCCTCGTACGGCACCCTGCACTTCGGCCGGGACAACACCATCAACGCCAACATGACCGAGTACATCGGCGCCGGCGACGAGTCGCTCGCCTCCACCACCCCCGCCCCGCCGTTCACCGCCTACCCGAACTTCGGGGCGGGCGCGAAGAAGCCGGCCCCGCTGAAGGTCGGCGGGCTCATGCCGCACACCGGCCGGCTCGCGTTCCGCAGCCCGCCCCGCTTCGCCGCCGCCAAGCTCGCCGTCATGGACATCAACGCCGCCGGCGGCGTGCTGGGGCAGCCGGTCGAGTGGGTCGACGGCGACGACGGCACGGACGCCACCGTCGCCGCCGCCACCGTGGACCGTTTCGTCGGCCTGGGCGTGCAGGTCATCATCGGCGCGTCGTCCTCCAGCGTGACGAAGGCCGTCATCCCGAAGATCGCCGCGGCCGGCCGGATCCTCATCTCCCCGTCGTCCACATCGGACGAGCTGAGCGCCGTCGCGGACAACGGCCTGTTCTTCCGCACCGCCCCGGCCGACACCCTGCAGGCCCGTGCCCTCACCGACGTCATCATGCGCGACGGCCCCCACAAGGTGATGATCCTGGCCCGCGAGGACGCCTACGGCCTCGGCCTGCAGAAGAACGTGAAGGCGAACCTGGTCACCGCCGGCGTGCCCGAGGACGCCGTCCAGCTCGTGACCTACCCGGGCACCAGCCAGGACTTCGCCGGCCTGGCCGCCCGTGTCCGGTCCGCCGCCCCCGACGCCGTGCTCATCCTCGGCTACGACGAGACGGCCCTCATCGTGACGGCCCTCTACGCGCAGAAGATCGGCACGGCCGGCGCCCTGAACAGATGACCGCGGTCCGGCCCGGACAGGTGCGGCCGAACGTACGGTGACCGTCAGTGGCCCGGCCGTCACGTTGTCCGCATGCGCGCAGATCGGGTCCGGCTCGGCATCGACTTCGGCACGTCGAGCACCGTCGCCGTCCTCGGGCAACCGGACGGTCAGGTCCGGCCCCTGCTGTTCGGCGAGACGCCGATCCTGCCCTCGGCGGTCTGCGTCGACTGGCGCGCGCCCGACCCCGCGTTCCTCATCGGCCGCGACGCGATCCACGCCGGCCGGGCGCACCCGGACAGCTTCGAGCCCAACCCGAAGCTGCGCATCGACGACGGGTCGGTCCTGCTCGGCACCGCCGAGCTGCCCGTCACCGAGCTGATCGGGGCCGTGCTGCGCCGGGTCGGCACCGAGGCGGAGCGGGTCGCCGGCGCGCCGGTCGGCGAGGTCACGCTGACCTACCCGGCCTCGTGGGGACCGCGGCGCAGGTCCGTGCTGCAGGAGGCCGCCCGCATCGCCGGGCTGGCGGAGCCGGCCCTGGTCGCCGAGCCGGTCGCCGCCGCAGCGTACTTCGTCGACACCCTCGCGCAGACCGTGCCCGTCGGGCGCTGCGTGGTGGTGTACGACTTCGGCGCCGGCACCTTCGACGCGTCGGTCGTCGGCCGCACCGACGACGGGTTCACCGTCCTCGCCGAGGAGGGCCTGCGCGACGCCGGCGGCCTGGACATCGACAACGCGGTCGTGGCGTACTTCGGCGCCACCTACGGCGGGTGGCGCTCCGGTGTCGCCGGCCGTGGGTGGCGCTTCGGTGTCGCCGGCTGTGGGTGGCGCTTCGGTGTCGCCGGCTGTGGGTGCGGCTCCGGACCCGTCTGTCGCCGGCCAGTTCGCCGCCGCTCCCGTGAGTGCCGTGCCCGGCGACGCCGGTCCCGTGAGCGCGGCGCCGGCCAGCACCACCCTGGTGAGCGCGGCTCCGGTCAGTGCGGTGCCCGGCAGCGCGGCCCCCGTGAGCGCGCCCCCCGTGGCCGCTGCGCCGGGCGGTGCCGCGCCGGCGCCGGAGAGCAGCGGGTGGCCGGTGCCGGCGCCGCTGTTCACCGCGCCGCCCGCGGCACCCGTCGCCGACGCGCCGACACCCGCGTCAGGGGCACCGGGTCGCGTCGCCGCCGTCCGTGGGCTGGGGATCGCGGTGGCGGGCACGGCGCTGCTGCGGCACCTGGTCATGCTGCTGGACAGCGGGCCGTCCGCGGTCGTCTCCGGAAACGGGTTGGAGCCGGTCTTCGACTACGCCGCGCTCGGCGTGCTGGTCGTCCTCGGCGGGTGGCTGGCCGCCCGCTCGGCACACGCGCGACCGGTGCTCGGCGTCGCCGCCGGGTTCGCGCCGTGGGCCCTGCTCCCGGTCATCGGGGACATCGCCCTGGTTTCGCGGTACTTCGACTGGACCGACGAATTCTCGCTGATGCTCCCGGCGCTGTCGGCGCAACTCGTCGCGCTGCTCGCCGTGGTGTGGCTGGTCGGCCAGGCGGCGCTGCGCGCCCGCACCGCGCCACGGCTGCTGCCGCTCGGGCTCGCCGCCGTCGCGTTCTGGACGCCGCCCGCCGCGCTGCTGTGGCTGAGCACCGGCCGCTACGAGGTCATCGCGTCGGGCCAGGTGTTCCGGATCGGTCTCGCGGTCGGCCTCGGCACGCTGCTGATCTACGCGGCGGCCGGCGCCAGGCCGTGGGCGGGCTGGACCGTCGGCGCGTGGATCGGCGGCGCGCTGGTGTGGCTGCTCGGCGCCGACCTCGGCGACCGCGACCAGGGCCTGGAGACCCAGTGGGTGGCGCCGGCGCTGCTGCTCCTGGCGGCGGCCGTCCTGCTGCTGGTGCTGCTGCGCGCCGACCGCGGCGCCGCCCGGCCGCCGGGCTGGCGAAGGGCCCGGCCACCGCGGCGCTCGTCGCCGCCGGCCTCGCCGCGGCCGGGTTCGCGCTGATCCTGTGGGACCAGCTGGAGCGGTGGTCCTATCAGGCCGCCCCGAACATCAACGCCTCGGTATTCTCCGTCGCCGCGGGCACGGTCGTGCTGATCGGCGGGGCGCTGCTGCTCGTCGCCAGGCGCAGCGCCGGCGCGGCCGCGTACTTCGTCGGCGCCTCAGCCGGCCCGGTCAGCGTGCTCGCCGGCCCGACCGCCGAAGCGTTGAGCTGGACCAACGGCGTCGGCCTGGTCCTGCTCGGCGCTGCGACGCTGGTGCTCGCCGCCGTGCTGATCCGCTCCGTGCCGACCCGCCTGTCCTGGCCGCACCCCGCCGTCGCCGCCGCGTGCCTGCTACTGATCATGTGGACCACGTCCGCCGTGCCGTACAACCGCCTGGACCGCGGCGAGCAGTGGCTGATGCTCCTGGTGTTCGTCGCGATCCCCGCCACGGTCGTCTGGAAGGGCGGCATGGTCACCGCCGGCGCCCTCCTCGGCGTCGCCGCCGGCACCCTCGGCGACCAGTTCATCACCGTGTACCGCACGATCGACGACACCCCCGGCATCCTGCTCGGCCTCGCCGTCCTCGCCACCCTCACGACCGGCCTGCTCCTGGCCAGGTCCGCCCCCGACCGGACCGGCTGACCCCGGGCTCAGCGGCCGGCGGCGACGAAGGTGAGGGCCTCGCGGGCGAGGGACTCCCAGGGCTCGCCGGTGGTGGCGGAGACGGTGAGCCACTCGCGCATCGGCCTGCCCTTGTTGGCGTCCCAGCGGTCGCCCTGGCCGGCGGACACGAGGGCGTCGACGCGGGGTCTGGGGAGCTTCAGGACGAGGCGGTCCTGGACCAGCATGGCGAAGATCTTGTTGTTGACGCGCAGGGCGGCGGCGCCGAAGCCGGTGCCGCCGGTCGCGCCGGGGAGGGTGACGCCCGGCTCGGTGCTGAGCTCGTCGGCGAGCGCGTCGAAGCGGTCCTGCGGGGTCACCGGGCCACGGTACCCGATCAGCCCTTCAGGGCACCCTTGACGAAGCCGCGCACGTAGTACCGCTGCAGCAACAGGAACAGGAGCACGCACGGCACCGCGGCGGTGACGACGCCGGAGAGCAGGGTGCCGTGGTCGACGGCACCGAGGCTGCCGGACTGCAGGTTGAACAGGGCGACCGGCAGCGTGAACTTCTCGTCGTCGGTGATGAAGATGAGCGGGGCGACGAACTCGTTCCACGAGGCGAGGAACGAGAACAACGCGACCGTCACGATGCCGGGGACGACGCCGCGGAGCAGGACGTGGCGCAGGACGCCGGCCGGGCCGCAGCCGTCGATGAGGGCCGCCTCGTCGAGCTCGACGGGCAGCGCCTCAAACGAGTTGCGCATCATGAACAGCCCGAACGGCAGCTGGAACATAGCCAGCACGAGCGCGAGGCCGACCAGCGAGTTCTGCAGGCCGAGCCAGTCGAGCATGATGTACAGCGGGATCAGGATCGTGCTGTGCGGCACCATGAGGATGGTCAGGGTGGCCATGAAGAGCAGGTTCCGGCCGCGGAACGAGAAGCGGGCGATCGCGTAGCCGCCCAGGGTCGTGGCGACCACGGTGACGGCGACGGTCACGAGGGCGACGAACGCGGTGTTGCGCATGTAGACGGGCAGGCCGCTGCCGTACACCAGCAGCCGCCGGTAGTTGTCGAGCCCCAGCTGCCCGGTGCCGGTGCGGCCGTGCACCGACGCCCAGAGCGCCCACAGCATCGGGGTCAGGAACAGCACGGCGAGCGCGGCGCAGGTGGTGATGCGGGCCTTCATCGGGCGCTCCTGAGGAATCGGACCTGTGCGCCGTTGACGGCGTAGAGGACGGCGAGGATGCCCACGGAGATGGCGGCGGCGCGGCCGAGGTCCTGGGACGTGAACGCCTCGCGGTAGATGCCGATGACGACGGTCGCCGTGCCGTGGCGGCCGCCGGTGAGGATGAAGAACTGGTCGAACGCGAGCAGCGAGCTGGTCACCAGCAGCACGAGGACGAGGGTCATGGTGGGGCGCAGCAGCGGCAGCGTGATCCGTCGCATCATCTGCCAGCGGGTCGCGCCCTCGATGGTCGCCGCCTCGTACAGGAGCGGATTGATCGACTGCAGTCCGGCCATGATGATGACCATGTAGTAGCCCGCGAACTTCCACGTGATCATGACCGCGGTCGAGTAGAGCGCGTTGTCGCCGTCGCCGAGCCAGTCGACGCCGTCGCTGCCGAACAGCGCGGCGAACGCGTTGAGTGGCGACGCGTCGTGGTTGAACATGCCGTAGAACAGCAGGCTCGCTGAGGCCAGCCCGACCGCGGCGGGCAGGAAGAACACGGTCCGGAACACGGTCACGGCCGGCCCGGGGCGCTGCACGAGCAGGGCGAGCCCGAACGCCATCAGCCCGACGAGCACGGTCGCGACCAGGGTGTACTTGATGCTGAAGACGATCGCCCGGGTGAACAGGGGCTCGCGCAGCGCCTCGTAGTTCGCCACGCCGTTCGGGGCCGAATCGCCCAGCAGCGGCCAGTGGTTGAGCGACATCCACGCCATCAGGCCGAGCGGTCCGACGAACAGCACCGCCACCAGCAGCGCCATCGGCATGGCGTAGAGGAGACCTCCGGTGCGCCGCATGGTCAGCCCTCTTCCAGCGATGCGGTGATGCTTCCGTTGTGCCGGTCGAGGGCGGCGCCGACGTCACCGGGGCCGAACACCGCGTCGGCGACCGCTTCGATCCACGGGCCGTTGGGGTCGTTGAACGTCTTGCCGAACGCGACGGCGTACGGTGTCTGGCCCTTCCGCGCGATCGCCGTGAACGTCACCAGCCGCGGGTCCTGCTGGGCGTGGACGTTGTTGTCGAGGTCGCTGCGGACGGGCACGTAGCGGTTCTTCGCCACGACGTCGACCTGCGCCTGCTCCGACAGCGTCCAGGCGATGAAGTCCCACGCCTGGTCCGCGTGGCGGCTGTTGGAGCCGATGCCGAGCACGTCCCCGCCGATGAACGACGACGCGCCGCCTTCGAGGCCCGGGATCGCGGCGACGCCGACCTGGAGCCGCGACGCCTCCTCGATGTTGCGCAGGGCGGTGGCGCCCATCGGCTGGATGCCGATCAGCCCCTCGCTGAACGCCTGCGTCCACGACGGGCCGCTCTCGTTCTTCGCCGACCGGGGGACGAGTCCGTCGGCGTACATGCCGCGGTAGAACTGGAAGACCCGCGTCGCGTCGGCGCTGTTGAGCATCGCGGCGGTGCCGTCCTCGTTGAGGACCTTCGACCCGGACGCCCAGATCATCGGCCACGCCGTGGCGAACATGCAGTCCGGGCACGCGCCGCCGAAGTTGAACCCGTGCACGCCGCCGCCGAGCCCGTTGACCTTCGTGGCGAACTCGCGCAGCTCCCGCAGGCTGGCCGGCGGCCGGTCGCCGTCGAGCCCGGCCCGGATGAACAGGTCCTTGTTGTAGAACAACGCGGCCAGGTCGATGTCGTGCGGCACGCCGTAGGTGCGGCCGGCGTGCCGGACGGCCCGCATGTGCGACGGCGCGAGGTCCTCCCGGAACGGCAGCGTGGCGACCCGCGCCGTGATGTCGGCGAACACGCCCTGGGCGGCGTAGTTCGGCGCGTACACCACGTCGACGGCGAGCAGGTCCGGCAGCTGGCGGGTGCCGGCGGCCGCACCGACCCGCTGCTGGTAGGAGTCCCCCGGCATGACCGTGAGCTTGACCTTGTTGCGGTGGCTGCGGTTGTACTGGTCGATGAGGGCCCGGCTGAACGCCCCGGTGAGCGAGCGCGTCCACATCGTCAGCACGGTCCCGTCGTCGGTGGCCGCGGTCCCCGCCGGCGCCGGCCCGTGGTAGGCGCGCTGGCATGCGGCGAGCGCGAACACGGCGACGAGCGCCAGCATCCCGGCCTTGCGTAAGCCCATTGATCGCCTCCGCTCCTCGCGGAATGTTAGCGATCACATGAACATTGTCAACACCACCGTCCGGACGTTAATTGTTGATGCCGTACTGGGGTTGCGGCGATGTGAGCGGTAATCTGCGCGTTCCCCGTCGCCGGACCGGCCCGGCGGCGCCCGGCCGGGGCGAGCTTGACTTTGTAGCAAACCATGTCTCACTATGGTGATACAAAGGTTGCTACAGGTTTGGGAGGGGTCATGACCTCGTCGGACGAGCGGTCGGCACGCGCCTGGCTGGACGGCAAAGGGCTGCCGGACGCTCCGGTCACCGACCTGCTGGGCGCGCGGCTGGCCGCCCGGCGGCAGGCGCGCATCGCCGACGCACTGGTGCTGGCCGCGCTCATCATCGTTGCGTCGCTCGCGCAGGCCGCCAGCCTCAACGACAGCTGGTCGCACCGGCTGGTGCTGCTCGTGCTCGCCGCGGCGACCGCCGGGCTGCTGGTCGCCCGGCTGCTCATCGCGCGCCGGCTGGCCGCGGCCGACCGGCGGGCGGGAGCGACGCTGCCGCGCCGGGCCGCCCACGCGGTGAAGCCCGGCTGGCGGGTGGTGCTCGGCCCGGCGCACGCCGCCTTCGGCCTGGCCACGCTCGGCGTGGCCGTCGCCCTCGGGCTCAGCGCGCTGACCGTCTCCGATCCGCTGGTCCGCCAGGGTGCGGTGATCCTGCTCGTGGCCGTGCTCGGCGTCGCCGCCGGGACCGCCGTGCAGCTGCGGCAGCTGCTGACCAGCCCCGTGGTGGCGGAGGACGAGACGTCGCTGACGGTCGACGTCATCATGCGGATCGAGGACGCCAGGGAGTCCACCAGCCCGAGCGTGCTGTGGACGCTCCCGGTGGTCCTGCTGTGCGGCTTCGCCCCGGTCTGGTGGAACGTCGCGGCGTTCGGCGCCGTCGTCCTCGGCGTCGCCGCGCTGGCGCTGATCCACGCCCGGACACCGGCGAGCCTGGCCACCGCCCGGCAAGCGATGATCGTCCGATGATCGTCATCGACGCCGCCTCGGCGGTTCCGCCCTTCGAGCAGCTGCGCGTCCAGCTCGCCCGGCAGATCCAGGACCACACGCTGCCGGTCGGCTTCCGCCTGCCGACGATCCGCAGCCTGGCGACCGACCTGGGGCTGGCCGCCAACACCGTCGCCCGGGCCTACCGCGAGCTGGAGGAGGCGGGTCTCATCGAGACCCGCGGCCGGGCGGGCTCGTTCGTCTCGGCGGCGGGCGAGGCCAGCCGCGAGCGCGCCCGCCACGCGGCCGCCGACTACGCCGCCGTGATCGCCAGCCTCGGTCTCGACCTGGACGAGGCGCTCGCCATCGCCCGCGCCGCCCTCACCGCGACCCGCCCCGCCTCGTGATCAGATCGCGGATCCGGCCGTCCCCGCGACCGGATCCGCTGCCCGGTCACGCCGGGCGCGCCGGTGGTTGGATCGGGGCGACGCCGGTGGATTCGCGGACGACGAGGCGGCCGGGCTGGCGGACGACGCCCGAGTGGTGGTCGCCGTCGAGGGCGGCGAAGAGGTGGCGGACGGCGGTGGCGCCGAGCTGCTCGAGGTTGAGGTCGACCGTGGTCAGTGGCGGGCGGCACTCGGTGGCGAAGACCTCCCAGTTGTCGTAGCCGACCACGGCCACGTCGTCGGGGCAGGTGCGGCCCAGGTCGCGCAGGGCCTCGGTGACGCCGGAGGCGATCTGGTCGTTGCCGCAGAAGATGGCGTCGATGTCGGGGTGCGAGGCGAGCAGCCGTGACGTGGCGTGCCGGCCCCAGCGCTGCGACCACTGGCCGAAGAGCGGCTCGCCGACCAGGGAGAGGCCTGCCGACGAGAGGCCCGAGGCGAAGGCCAGGGCGCGGTCGCGGGCGGCGCGGTAGCCGTGGTCGCCGGTGATGTGGGCGATGCGGCGGCGGCCCAGCGAGACGAGGTGTTCGGCGGCGAGGTGGGCGCCGCCGGCGTCGTCGGCGACGACGGACAGGTCCGCGGGGTCGTCGGACTCGCAGTACGCGTAGACGACCGGCACGGGGATGCTGCGGGTCAGTGACGGGCGCAGGTCGTTGGCGTCGCCGAGGATGATGAACCCGTCGACCTGCCGGGCGAGCAGCGTGCGGATGTAGTGCTGGCGGCGGATGGCGTCGCCGCGGGCGTCGCAGAGCAGGACGCTCATCTGCTCGTTGCCGAGGGCGTTCTCGGCGCCGAGCAGGACCGGGATCGCGAAGCGGGCGGCCGACAGCTCGTCGGTGAGCAGGCCGATCGTGCGGGTGTTGCCCGAGATCAGGCCGCGCGCGAGCACGTTGGGCTGGAAGGACAGCTCCTCCGCGGCCTGCTGGACCCGCCGCCGGGTCGCCGGGGCCACCTCGTCGCGGGCGTTGAGCGCCTTGGAGGCGGTCGCGACGGAGACGCCGGCCAGCTTGGCGACGTCGGTGAGGGTGACCTGCGCGCGTTTCCTGCTCACCAGTGGCCCTTCTCAAAGCATCCGAAAACTTTTCGGCGAGCATACACATGCTCAGTTGCGTGTCACAACTGTCACAAACCGACATTCGGGTCAGATCAGCAGCGCCGCGCGCAGAAAATCGACCGTTGACACGGCGATGTCATGCTGCCATCCTTCCGAAAAGGTTTTCGTAACACAGAAAGGTGGGTACCGCAGTGACGTCGGACGCCAGCGGAGGGCCGGTGCTCCCGTCCCGCGGGGTACTGCGGCCCGTCGATCCGCGACGGGTACGCATCACCGGCGGGTTCTGGGCGCAGCGCCAGGCGGTGAACGGCACCGCCACGATCGAGCACTGCCGCACCTGGCTCGACCGGCTCGGCTGGACCGGCAACTTCGCCACGACGGGCACGGGCACCGAGCGCCGCCGCGGCCGGGAGTTCTCCGACTCCGAGATCTACAAGCACGTCGAGGCGATGTGCTGGGAGTCCGTCCGCCCCGGCGGCACCGACCACTCGGCGCGGCTGGACGAGCTCACCGCCATGATCGCCGCCGCGCAGGCCCCCGACGGCTACCTGCACACCGCGTTCGGCCGGCCCGGCCAGCCCGAGCGGTACAGCGACCTGAACTTCGGCCACGAGCTCTACTGCGCCGGGCACCTCATCCAGGCCGGCGTCGCCGCGGCCCGCACCGGCCTGGCCGGCGGCCTGCTCGAGGTGGCCCGCGGCGTCGCGGACCACGTCTGCGCGACCTTCGGCGACGAAGGGCTGTGCGGTCACCCGGAGATCGAGACCGCGCTCGTGGAGCTGTTCCGGGTCACGGGCGAGCAGGGCTATCTCGACCAGGCGGCCCGGTTCGTCGAGCGCCGCGGGTACCGCAGCCTGCCCGAGCACGAGTTCGGCTGGCGGTACTTCCAGGACGCCGTGCCGGTCCGTGACGGCGAGGCGTTCGCCGGCCACGCGGTCCGCGCGCTCTATCTCGCCGCCGGTGCCGTCGACGTGGCCGTGGAGACCGGCGACGACGCGCTGCTCGGCGCCGTGGTGCGGCAGTTCGACCGGACCCTCGCCCGGCGTACCTACATCACCGGCGGGATGGGCTCGCGGCACCTCGACGAGTCCTACGGCGACGACTTCGTGCTGCCGCCGGACCGCGCGTACTCCGAGACGTGCGCCGGCGTCGCCACCGTGATGCTCGCGCACCGGCTGCTCCTGGCGACCGGCGACCTGCGCTACGGCGACATCGTCGACCGGGTCCTGCACAACGTGATCGCCACCGCGGTCGCCGACGACGGGCAGTCCTTCTTCTACGCCAACACCCTGCACCAGCGGACCCCGACGGAGGCTGTGCCGCCGGACCGGGAGCAGCTGCGCTTCGGCGGCGGGCCGCGCGCCCCGTGGTTCGAGGTCTCCTGCTGCCTCAACAACGTCGCCCGGCTCGTCGCCTCGCTCGGCACCTACCTGGTGACGGAGGACGACAAGGGCGTGCAGGTGCACCATTACGCACCGATGACCGTCGACGCGGAGACGGTCGGGGAGCGGGTCACCGTCGACACCGACTACCCAGAAGGCGGCACCGTCGTCGTCACCGCCGACCGGCCCGTCACCGTGCGGGTGCCGGCCTGGGCGGACGGCGCCACGCCGACCCGCGACGGCGACCAGGTCCGCCTGGACCTGCCGGTCAAACCCCGCTGGACGTTCCCCGACCAGCGGGTCGACGCGACCCGTGGCTGTGCCGCCGTCGAGGTCGGCCCGGTCGTCATGTGCGCCGAGTCGGTCGACCAGGAGGACGGCGTCACCCTCGACGACCTCCAGGTCGACACGTCCGTCGCCCCCGAGGCCACCGCCGTCAAGGGGCGCCTGCTCCATCGCGTTGAGCGCGGCTGGCCGTATCAGGGCCGCGAAGACCAACCCGAAAGCTCCGATCCGATCGTGGTCACCCTTGTGCCCTACCACCGCTGGGCCCGGCGCGGGCCCTCCACGATGCGGATCTGGCTGCCCACCACCTGACCCCCACCCGAAATGGAGGTGACGCGATGCCACACCCCCGCTGGAAACTCAGGCTGGCAATCGCGTTGACGACCGCCCTGACCGGCTCGATCGGTGCCGCGATGCTGGCCGCCAACCCGGCGTCCGCGGCACAGACGATCGGCTACCCGACGTTCAACGGGCCGGCCGTGCCCGCACCACCGGTCGCGATGAGCACCGGCAACACCATGCAGGCCATCTTCGACGCGGAGAGCGGCGGCACGGACTTCTGGATGGACCGGCTGCTCGCGCGGCCCGGCAGCGACCCCGCCGGCACCTGGCTGATGACCCGCGGCCGGGGCGTGTTCATGAAGACGCACACGCCGGCGACGCTCGGCTTCGGCGGTGACGTCGCGTACTGGGAGAGCATCAACGGGCAGGGCGCGTTCACCGTCACCGCCGGCACCGGCACCTGGACCGAGCAGGTGTCGCAGCGCTGGCAGGCGCCCAGCCACTGGAAGAGCGTCCACACCAACGGATCGCTGCGGATCAACCAGACGAAGTTCATCACCCACAACAACGTCGCCGTCGACAACCTGGCGATCACCAACACCGGCACCGCCTCGCAGACGATCGCGCTGCGGGTCACCTCGCCCTACGCCACGTCCGGCAGCGGCAACGAGCTGACCGGCCAGGTGGGCGTGAAGAACGCGCTCACCACCCTGTACCCGCGGCTGTCCGCCGACGGGTTCACCGCCACCAGCGGCGGGCTCAACCGGTCGGTGACGATCGCGGCCGGCGCCACCGTCACCACCAAGGTGCTGCTCGGCTTCGTCGCCAACGAGATCCCCGACTCGCTCACGGAGTACAACGCCTACAAGGGCTACAGCGCGGCGACCGCCTTCTCGACCCACGTGCGGGACTACAACCGCTGGTGGGCCGTGAACGTGCCGTATCTCGACGTGCCCGAGCCGGCCATCAAGAAGAACATCTACTACCGCTGGTGGCTGATGCGCTTCAACTACCTCGACGTCGACATCCCCGGGCAGGACTTCCAGTTCCCGGTCTCGGTCGAGGGCGCGCTGGGCTACAACAACGCGATCGCGCTCACCCAGCCGATGCACATCGACGACCTCAAGTACCTGCGCAACGCCGCCTTCTCCTACGGGCCGTGGCTGTCGGTCGGGCAGACGTCCAAGGGCGGCCGCTTCATGGACAACCCCGGCGACCCGGAGAACTGGTCCAACAGCTACACCCAGTACATCGCCGAGGCGGCCTGGCGCAGCTATCAGATCCACGGCGGGCAGCCCGCGATCGCCGGCAACCTCGCCAAGTACGCCGAGGGCGACGTGAAGGGCCAGCTGTCCTACTACGACCACAACAACAACGGCCTCATCGAGTACGACTGGGGCGCGCTCACCGGCAACGACGCCGACGCCGTGTCGTTCCACTGGCGCTCCGGCAACATGGACCGGGCCGAGTCCGCGTACGTCTACAGTGGAGCGCTCGCCGCGGTCCAGGCGTACACGGCGATCGGCAACACCACGAAGGCCGCCGAGATGCAGGCGATCGCCGATCGCATCCGCAACGCCATCGTGTCGACGCTGTGGGACTCGACCAACAAGCTCATCGAGCACCGGCACGTCTCCACCAACGCGCTCGTGCCGTGGAAGGAGATCAACAACTACTACCCGTACTCGGTCGGCGCGATGCCCAACACCGACGAGTACAAGCAGGCGCTGCGCCTGTTCGCCGACCCCGCCGAGTACCCGGTCTTCCCGTTCTTCACGGCCAACCAGAAGGACAAGGCGGCCGCCGCCGCGGCGGGCCAGCCGGGCAGCAACAACTTCTCCACCATCAACTCCACGGTGCAGTTCCGCCTGTACTCCTCGGTGCTGCGCAACTACCCCAACCAGTGGATGTCCACCGAGGACTACAAGAAGCTGCTGTACTGGAACGCCTGGGCGCAGTACATCGGCGGCAACACCCAGTGGCCGGACGCGAACGAGTTCTGGGCCGACTGGAACGCCGGCACGAAGAACATCGACTACCGGTCCTGGATCCACCACAACATCCTCGGCAGCAGCAACTGGACCGTCATCGAGGACGTGATGGGCCTGCGGCCCCGCAACGACAACCAGGTCGAACTGAGCCCGCTCAACATCGGCTGGCCCAACTTCGCCGCCAACAACCTGCGCTACCGCAACGCCGACCTCAGCGTCGTCTGGGACGACCCGGCCGACGGCGTCGTCAAGTACAGCGGCATCCCGCAGGGCTACTCCATCTTCGTCAACGGCACCCGCGTGGCGACCGTCGACAAGCTGGTCCGCCTGGTGTGGAACCCGAGCACCGGCGCGGTCACGTTCCCGGCCGGCGGCGGCGCGACCGTGCAGTTCAGCGCGGCGTACTCGGGCCTGCAGGCGCCGGCCCAGGTGAGCCAGACCAGCGCACAGATGGTCGACATGTTCAACAAGGCCGGCGTCGACCTGACCTCGACCCTGCCGAACTACGCGCAGGGCGTGGCCACCTCCGCGTCCTACACGGCGAGCGGCACCGCCGGCGCCAACGCGGTCGACGGGTTCCCGATCAACGAACCGACGTGGGGCACCTACGGCTCGCCGAACGCCACCGACTGGCTGGAGCTCAACCTCGGCCAGGCGCGGACGGTCGACGAGGTGCGGCTGTGGTTCCGCAACGACCGGGCCACCAACCGGTACCGGCAGCCCAGCTCGTACCAGATCCAGTACTACAACGGCAGCGCGTGGGTGAACGTGGCCGCGCCGGTGAAGACGCCGGGCACGCCACGGGCGAACTACAACGTCGTCAACTTCACCGCCGTCAACACCACTAGGCTGCGGGTGCAGGTGACCCACGCGTCGGGCTTCAAGACCGCCTTGACCGAGGTCAAGGTGTACAACCGGGGCGGCGGCACCGTGCCACCGCCGACGGGCGGCAACCTCGCCCTGAGCGCCACCCCGAGCGCGTCCTACACCTCGTCGTGGGAGAGCGTGGCCGCGCTCAACGACGGCATCGACCCGCCGAGCTCCAACGACACCGTCAACCCGCGCTGGGGCACCTGGCCCAACACGGGCGAGCAGTGGGGGCTGCTGACCTGGTCGAGCGCACAGACGCTCAACTCCGCCGACGTCTACTTCTTCGACGACAACGGCGGGGTGCGGCTGCCCGCCTCGTGGAAGTTGCAGTACTGGAACGGCACCGCCTACGTGGACGTCGCCGGAGCCTCGGGCTACCCGCTCGGGATCAACCAGTACAACCACGTGACGTTCACGGCGGTGAGCACGACCAGGCTGCGGGTGCTCCTGCAGAGCGGCACGGCCTCGGTCGGCCTCCTCGAAGTCAAAGCATTCGGTCCGTAACGACATGCACACCGCTCGAAGGCCCCCGGCGATGCGGGACGTCGCCCACCTCGCCGGGGTGTCACACCAGACCGTGTCCCGGGTGGTCAACGACCACCCGAGTGTGCGGTCCGAGACCCGAGCCAGGGTCCTCGCCGCGATGCGGGCGCTGGACTACCAGCCCAACGTCGCGGCCAGGACCCTGGCGACGAACCGGTCGCAGACCGTCGGCCTGGTCACCTTCGACACCACGCTGTTCGGGCCGTCGTTCATGGTCCACGCCATCGAACGCGCGGCCCGGGAAGCGGGCTACTTCGTCAGTATCGCCAGCGCCAGGGAGCTGAACGTGCCCTCCGTGTCCGAAGCGATCCGCCGGCTGCGGGAACAGGCGGTCGAGGGGATCATCACCCTCGCCCCGGTCGCCGCGGCCTGGACGGCGCTCGGCCGCTCGCTGCTCGACGTGCCCGCGCACGTGCCGATCGTCGGCATGGGCATCGACGTGGCGGCGATGCCGGAGGTGCCGATGGTGGCCGTCGACAACGCGGCGGGTGCCGGGCTCGCGACCCGGCACCTGATCGCGCTCGGTCACCGCACCGTGCACCATGTCGCGGGCCCGCCCGAGTGGCCCGAGGCCCGCGAACGGCTCGTCGGCTGGCAGGCAGCGCTGGAGGACGCCGGTCTGCCGGTGCCCGTCCCGCTGCCCGGCGACTGGAGCGCCCGGTCCGGCTACGCCGCCGGCCGGGCGCTCGCCGCCGACCCGTCGGTGACGGCCGTGTTCTGCGGCAACGACCAGATGGCGATCGGCGTGCTGCGCGCCTTGCACCAGGCCGGCAGGGCGGTGCCGGACGAGGTCAGCGTCGTCGGGTTCGACGACATGCCGGAGGCGCCCTACCTGCAGCCTCCCCTGACCACCGTCCGGCAGGACTTCGCCGAGCTCGGCAGGCGCAGCATGCACCTGCTCGTCACCCAGATCGCGGCGGGCGTGCGGCAGACCGGTCAGCACCGGTCGGCCCCCGACCTCGTCGTGCGCGAAAGCACCTCCGCTCTTGCTTTTTGATAGCGCTCACAAACAATGTGTCCAGGAAGGGACCGACCTTGAAGCGTTTACTGAGCGGCACCGTCGCCGCCACCCTGCTGCTGGCGCTCGGCGCCTGCGGCGACTCCGCTGACTCCCCGGCGGCGACCGGAGAGGCCGCGGACAGCGGTGCCACGCTCACCCTGTGGACCCGCGCCGCCACCGAGTCCGTGTCGAAGGCGTACGCCGCCGCCTACAACGCCACCCACAAGAACCAGGTGCAGGTCACCGCGTACCCGAACGAGGAGTACCCGGCGAAGCTCGCCTCGGCCGCCGGGGCCAAGGCGCTGCCGGACCTGTTCGCCTCCGACGTGGTGTTCGCGCCGCAGTACGCCTCGCAGGGGCTGTGGCTGGACATCACCGACAAGTTCAACGCCCTGCCGATGAAGGACAAGGTCGCCCCGGCGCACGTGCGCAACGGCACCTGGAACAAGAAGAACTACGCGGTCCCGCACACGATCGACATGTCGGTCATGCTGTACAACAAGGACCTGTTCACCAAGGCGGGCCTCGACCCGGAGAAGCCGCCGGCGTCGCTGACCGAGTTCGCCGCGGCCGCCCGCGCCATCGACAAGCTCGGCGGGGACATCAACGGCACCTACTTCGGCGGCAACTGCGGCGGCTGCAACGTCTTCACCCTGTGGCCGTCGGTGTGGGCCGCCGGCGGCGACGTGATGAACGCCGAGGGCACCGCCTCGACCATCGACTCCAAGGAGATGTCGGAGGTCTTCGCGCTCTACCGGAAGCTGTACGACGAGGGCGTCGCCGCGCCGGCGTCGAAGGACGAGGCCGGCCCGACCTGGCTCGGCGCGCTGCAGAGCGGCAAGATCGGCATCGCCCCGGCGCCGTCGGCGTGGCTCGGCATCATCGAGGAGAAGGCCACCTTCAAGGTCGGCATTGCGCCGATCAGCGGCATCAACGGGGGCGAGTCGACGTTCGTCGGCGGCGACTCGATCGGCATCGGCGCCACCAGCAAGCACGCCGCGGCGGCCTGGGACTTCCTCGCCTGGACCCTCGGCGACGAGGCGCAGGTCGAGGTCGTCGCGAAGGGTAAGGGCGTGCCGACCCGCACCGACCTGGCCTCGAACAAGTACTCCTCGGCCGACCCGCGGATCGTGACCATCAACAACCTGATGGGCAAGGGCAAGACGCCGTACGCGAAGAACTTCAACGCCACCTACAACGACCCGCAGAGCCCGTGGAACACCGCGTTCCGCGGCGCCCTGTTCGGCGACGCGCAGAAGTCGCTCGGTGACGGCGCCGCCGCCCTCACCGCCTCACTGAAGAAGTAGGCCGATCCGCCCGCCCCTGTGCGAGCAGGGGCGGGCGGCCCGCCGGCACACCCCTCGGACCAAGACACCCCTCGAACACGGTCGCACCGGAGAAGATGATGACCTTGCTGGCGCCAACGCGACCGACGGTCCTGCCGTCGGCGCCGCCGCGAAGGAAACGCAACAAGCAGTGGATCGGCGCCCTGTACGCCGCGCCGACCGCGTTCGTGGTGGGCATGTTCTTCGTCGTGCCGCTCGGCCTGGTCGTGTGGATGTCGCTGCACCACTGGCCGCTGCTCGGCGCGCCCACGATCAACGCGCCGGAGAACTACGCCGGGCTCGCCGACGACGACCTGCTGCGCACCGCGGTGTGGTTCACCCTCAAGTACACGGTCGTCGTCACGGTCCTGCTGTTCGTGCTGTCGTTCGGCCTGGCGCTCATGGTGCAGCACCGCCGCCGCGGGGTCGGGCTGCTGCGCACCGCGTTCTTCCTGCCCGCCGCGGTCGGCTTCGCCAGCGCGTCGCTGCTGTTCCTCGGCCTGCTCAGCGACGAGATCGGCCCCGTCAACCGGGTCCTGGAGACGGTCGGGCTGGTCGACGGGTACGTGTCGTGGACCAGCGGCAGCCCCAACTCCGCGCTCGGCTCCGCGGTCGTGCTCGTGCTGTGGCGCTTCGCCGGGTTCAACATGCTGATCCTGCTCACCGGCCTGCAGGCGATCCCGCTGGACGTGTACGAGGCGGCCCGGCTGGACGGCGCGACCCGCTGGCAGATCTTCCGGCGGATCACCGTGCCCCTGATGCGCCCGACGATCGCGCTGGTGCTCACGCTCATGATCACCGGCTCGCTGCTCGCCTTCGACCAGTTCTGGATCCTCACCCGCGGCGGCCCCGACAACAGCACCACGTCGCTGGTCATGGTGATCTACCGGGAGGCGTTCATCGAGCTGGATCTCGGCTCGGCGGCGGCGATCTCGGTCGTGCTGCTCGGGGTGCTCATCGTGTTCAACGCCATCCAGCTCGGCGTCCTGCGCCGCCGATCGCAGTAGGGACCCGTGCTCATGCCGCGCAAGATCAGTGCCGCCGCCCTCGCCGTCCTCTTCCTGTTCCCACTGCTGTGGAGCGCCTGGGCGTCGGTGCGCACCCCGTCCGGCTTCGGCCTGGAGAACTACAGCCGGCTGTTCACCTCGGACAACGGCATCCGCTTCGAGCACATCGTCAACAGCGTCACCGTGTCGGCGCTGACCGTCGGCGGCACGCTGCTGGTCGCCACCCTCGGCGGCTACGCGTTCGGCCGGTTCCAGTTCCCCGGCAAGAACGCCCTGTTCCTGCTCACCCTCGCGATCCTGATGGTGCCCTACGCGACCATCCTCATCGCCCTGTACGTGCTGCTGGGGTGGATCGGCCTGCAGGACTCCCTGCTCGGGCTCAGCCTCGTCCTGATCATGTTCCAGCTGCCGTTCTCGATCTTCATGATGCGCAACGCGTTCGAGGCGATCCCGAAGGAGCTGGAGGAGTCCGCCCTCATCGACGGGTGTACCAGCTTCGGCGCGCTCACCCGCATCATGCTGCACGCGGTGCGGCCGGGCCTGATCACCGTCGGGCTGTTCGCGTTCCTCACCTCGTGGAGCGAGTTCTTCGCCCCGCTCATCCTGCTCAACTCCACGGACAAGTTCACCGTCATGCTCGCCGTGGTCAACATGCGCACCGCCTCGTTCGGCGCCATCGACTACGCCGCCCTGGAGGCCGGCGTGACGTTCATGGCGGTGCCCTGCCTGCTGCTCTTCCTCGTCCTGCAACGCAGTTACGTCCGGGGCTTCATGTCGGGCGCGCTGCGCGGCTAGCGCTTCCTCGGCACCACGGCGGACCGTCCACGGACGGACGGTCCGCGGACACCCCATACCCTCGGGAGGGACCCATGTCCTCACCACCGGTGACCCGCCGCAGCGTGCTGCGGACCACCGCCGTCGCCGGCGCCGCCACCGCCGTCGCCCCGCTCCTGTTCTCCGAGGCGGCCGGCGCCGCCCGCCCGGACACCGGCGTCTCCGCCTACGCGTTCCCGCTCACCGCGGTGCAGCTGCTGACCAGCCCGTTCACCGCCGCGGCCGGGCGCATCCACTCCTACCTGCTGTTCCTGGACAACGACCGGCTGCTGCACACGTTCCGCCTCAACGTCGGGCTCTCCTCCTCCGCCACCCCCTGCGGCGGCTGGGAGTCACCGACCACCGAGCTGCGCGGGCACTCCACCGGCCACATCCTGTCCGCCCTCGCCCAGGCGTACGCGAGCACCGGCAACACCGCCTTCAAGACCAAGGGCGACCAGCTCGTCACCGTCCTCGCCCAGTGCCAGTCGCGCGCCGCCACCGCCGGCTACAACACCGGCTACCTCAGCGCGTTCCCGGAAAGTTTCATCGACCGGGTCGAGGCGCGGCAGTCCGTCTGGGCGCCCTACTACACCCTGCACAAGCTCATGGCCGGCCTGCTGGACATGCACCAGCTCGCCGGCAACGCGCAGGCGCTGACCGTGCTCACCGGCATGGCGGCGTGGGTCAAGTTCCGCAACGACCGGCTGACCCTGACCCAGCGGCAGAACATGCTCGACACCGAGTTCGGCGGGATGAACGAGGTCCTCACCAACCTCTACCAGCTGACCGGCGATGCCGCGCACCTCGCCGCCGCGCAGCAGTTCGACCACGCCGAGATCTTCGACCCGCTCGCGGCGGGCACCGACAGCCTGAACAACTACCACGCCAACACGCAGATCCCGAAGATCATCGGCGCGATCCGGGAGTACCACGCGACCGGGACCGTTCGCTACCGCACGATCGCGGTCAACTTCTGGGACATCGTCACCCGCCGGCACACGTACGCGATCGGCGGCAACTCCAACGGCGAATACTTCAAGGCGCCCGACCGCATCGCCAGCGAGCTGTCCGACACGACCGCCGAGTGCTGCAACTCGCACAACATGCTGAAGCTGACCCGGCAGCTGTTCTTCACCGACCCGTCGCGGGTGGACTACCTCGACTACTACGAGAAGGCGCTCTACAACCACATCCTCGCCTCGCAGGACCCGAACTCCGCGCACGGCTTCCAGTGCTACTACGTGCCGTTGCGCGCCGGTGGGATCAAGACCTACAGCAACGACTACAACAGTTTCGTCTGCTGCCACGGCACGGGCATGGAGAGCAACACCAAGTTCGGCGACAGCATCTACTTCCACGACGGCGCCAGCACCCTGTACGTGAACCTGTTCATCCCGTCGGTGCTGACGTGGTCCGCGCGCGGCGTCACGATCCGGCAGGAGACCGGCTTCCCGGAGGCCGGCTCGACCAAGCTCACAGTTACCGGGTCCGGCACGTTCACCGTGAAGGTCCGGATCCCGTCGTGGGCGTCCTCGGCGTCGGTACGGGTGAACGGTGCCGCTCAGGCCGCGCCCGCACCCGGCTCGTTCGCCACGATCGCCCGTACCTGGGCCTCCGGCGACGTCATCGACGTGACCCTGCCGATGGCGCTGACCCGCGAGTCCGCCAACGACAACAGCAGCGTGCAGGCGGTGAAGGTCGGTCCGATCGTCCTCGGCGGGCTGTTCGGCACCAACAATCTCAGCGCACTACCCGTACTCAACCCGGCCACGCTCACCGCGACGGCGACCCCGTTGCAGTACACCGCCGGCGGGGTCACCCTCCAGCCGTTCTACAAGGTGCACGGCCAGCGCTACAGCGTCTACTGGTCGGTCAACACCAACCCGCCGCTGCCGCAGTTCGTCGCGCACTACCAGTTCGAGGGCAACGGCACCGACGCCACCGGCAACGGCCGCACCGCCACGGTCACCAACGGCACCTACGTGACGGGCCGCACCGGCAGCGCCGTCAACCTCAACGGCACCAACGGATTCGTGGCGCTGCCGTCGGGGATCCTGGCCGGCGCCACGAACTTCGCTGTCGCCCTGTGGGTCCGCGTCGACACGCTCGCCAGCTGGGCCCGCGTCTTCGACTTCGGCAGCGGCACGGGCGTCAACATGTTCCTCGTCGCCAGGTCGGGCTCCGGGACCGCGCGGTTCGCGATCACGGCCACCGGTGCCGGCGGCGAGCAGCGCATCGACGCCCCGTCCGCGCTGCCGGCCGGCGCCTGGACGCACGTCGCCGTCACCCGCGAGGGCAACCTCGGCGTGCTGTACGTCAACGGCGCGGAGGTGGCCCGCAACACCGGGCTGACGCTCAGCCCGTCGAGCCTCGGCGCCACCACGCAGAACTGGGTCGGCCGATCCCAGTACGCCGACCCGTACCTCGACGGCGCCGTCGACAGTCTCCGCATCTACAGCCGCGCGCTGACCGCCGCCGAGGTCGCCGGCTTCGCCGCCAACGGAACCTGAGAGGTTTCTGATGTTGCATCGACCAGTCGTGCTCGCCGTGCTCGCGGCGACGACCGTCTCCGTGCTCAACTGGCCGGGCGTGGCCGCCGCCGCGCCGGTCACCTTCGCCAGCACCGTCGTCAACCAGTCCAGCGGGCAGTGCGCCAACGTCCCCGGCGGCGCACCCACCAACGTCCTGCAGCTCGTGCAGGCCGCCTGCAACGGCGCCACCAGCCAGAACTTCACCTTCGTCCCGGTGGCGAACGCGACCGGCACCTACACCGTCAACACGCTCACCTCCGGCTCCTGCGTCGACGTGACCGGCCGCTCCACCGCGGACAACGCGACGATCATCCAGTACACCTGCAACGGCCAGACCAACCAGCAGTTCCGGCTGCAGGCGGTCACCGTCTCCGGCGCCACGAACACGTTCAACCTCGTCAGCGTCCAGTCCGGCAAGTGCGTCGCGCCGGCGTCCGCCGGTCTGGTGCAGCTGACCTGCTCCACTGCCACCACTCAGGTGTGGCGGCTGCCGACGTACAACGGCGGCACGACGACCACGCGCACCTTCACCAACCCGCTCGACCCGCAGGGCCCGGACCCGTGGCTCACGTACTACAGCGGCTACTACTACCTGGCGTCCACGACGTGGAACCGCACGATCACGATGCGGAAGAGCCGCACGCTCGGCGGCCTGGCCACCGCGCCGGAGACCGTCATCTTCAACCTCACCCGCCCCAACGGCGCCGGCACCATGTGGGCGCCCGAGTTCCACCTGCTGAACGGCCCCAACGGGCAGCGCTGGTACTTCTACTACACCGCCGGCGCCGAGCCGTACAACCTCGGCACGCAGCGCATCCACGTCCTCGAAAGCGCGGGCCTCGACCCCATGGGCCCGTACACGTTCAAGGCCGACCTGCTCGACCCGACCGCTGACAACACGTGGGAGCTCGACCCGAGCATCCTGCAGCTCAACGGCCAGCTCTACCTGCTCGGCACGTTCTACAACGGCTCGCAGCCGATGTTCATCCGCCCGCTGTCGAACCCGTGGACGGCCAGCGGCACCCGCCGCATCCTCTCCACGCCGACCTACAGCTGGGAGACGGTCGGCGGCGCCGTCAACGAGGGCGCCGAGGTCATCACCCACGGCGGCAAGACCTTCATCATCTACTCCGCCAGCCACTGCTCCACCCCCGACTACAAGCTCGGCATGCTCACCTGGAACGGCGGCGACCCGCTCAACTCGTCGTCGTGGGTGAAGTCCCCGAACCCGGTCTTCCAGCGCTCCAACGCCAACTCGGTCTACGCCCCGGGCCACAACGGCTTCTTCAAGTCCCCCGACGGCACCGAGGACTGGATCGTCTACCACGCCAACAGCTCCACCAGCGGCGGCTGCGACATGAACCGCAGCACCCGCGCCCAGAAGTTCACCTGGAACGCCGACGGCACCCCCAACTTCGGCGTCCCGGTCGCCCTGGGCACCCAACTCCCCGTCCCCTCAGGCGAACCCGCCTCCTGACCCCCCGCGCCCGCGGGACGGGCGGGACCAACTCCCGCCCGTCCCGCGCCGACGGTGGACTGGGGGTGGTCGGTGTGCCATCGTGGGCGGATGGCACGGGTGGTGACGTTGCCGGCGGTGGGCAGGTTGCTTGCCGTCACCGACCTGCACGGTAACCTCGCGGACTTCCATGCGATCGTGGCCCGGTTCAGGGCCCTCGTGGACACTCCGGGGCCGCGGCCGCACCTGGTGTTCTGTGGCGATCTTGTGCATGGTCCGGCGATCGCCCCGCAGGCGTGGCCGGAGTATCTCGGCGACTTCTATGTCGACCAGACGCCGCGGCTGCTCGCCGAAGCCCGTGAACTCCGGGAGGCCTACCCGCAACAGGTCCACTTCCTGCTGGGCAACCATGAGCACGCGCATCTGGGCGGCCCACCACTGGCCAAGTTCCACCCCGACGAGGCGGCCCATCTGGAGCGGCAGTACGCCCCGGGCGGGTTCGCCCCGGTCCGGCGGTGGATGGCGGGCTGGCCGCTCGCGGCCGTCGCGCCGGGCGCGGGCATCGCCTTCACGCACGCCGCGCCGCACGCGCAGATCTCCGGGCCGCGTGACCTCGACGACCTGGCGCTGACCGGGTACGAATCGGTGTCCCTGACCGACATGGCGTCGACCGGGCCGCTCGGGGCGCTGCTGTGGGCCCGGACCACGCCCGCCGAGCGGGGCTTCGCGTTCCTTCGTGCCCTGCACGACGGGTGCAAGGTGGCGGTGTTCGGCCACGACATCGTGCGGGAGGGGCACTGGATCGAGCACGAGCCGCTGTTGTGCGTCTCCAGCAGCTTCGGCTGCTACGACGGCGACAAGGTGTACCTGGAATGGGATCTGGCCCGGCCGGCGGCCAGCGCCGCCGAGGTCGCCCGCGACGGCCTGCGGCGACTGCACCCCGGCGCCCGGCCGGTCCATCGCATCTGAAGCCCAGCGACGCCGTAGGTGGCCGCCCGGCCGCGGTCACGAAAGCGTCGTCCCGGTCCCCGGGGAGCGGGACGGGCGGTGGTCACGGTGCGTCGTCGAGGTCTTCCCTTCGGGGGAGGGGGACGGGGCTGATGTCGTGGCCGAGGTCGACGATGGCGCGTAGGAGGTAGGCGCCGAGACGACGGAGAAAGTCCATGCCACGGAGCTTGACGGTGGTCGATGCAGCGGCGGTACCGCGGCGGCTGGGAGGCTCCTCCAGTGAGGCTCCACGCGGACTGTAGCGGAACTGTGCGGAAGATCTACCCGGTTCGATCACGCTGGGCGACATCGCGTCCCCCGCTGGCATCGACGACAGGACCTTCCGATATGCGACAGCTCCGTACTCTGGTGGCCGCCGCCACCGCGCTCAGTCTCTTAGCCGTCGCCGGGTGCGGGTCCACGCCCGCGTCCGGTGAGGGCGCCGCAGGGGAGGGGGCGCCGGTCGCGGGTGGGACGTTCAACTACGCGATCGACTCCGAGCCCAGCTGCCTCGACCCGCACGTCAGTCTCGCCGACGCCACCGCGTTCATCACCCGCGGGGTCGTGGACTCGCTCGTGGTGCAGGACGCCGACGGCAGTTTCAAACCGTGGCTGGCGAAGTCGTGGAAGGTCTCCGACGACCTCAAGACCTACACGTTCGACCTGCGGACCGACGTCACGTTCCACGACGGGACGAAGTTCGACGCGGCGGCGGTGAAGGCGAACTTCGACCGGATCGTGGCCAAGGAGACCAAGTCGCAGTATGCGAGCACGCTGATCGGGCCGTACACCGGCACCACCGTCGTCGACGAGCACACCGCGGAGGTGCGGTTCAGCGCGCCGTTCCAGCCGTTCCTGCAGGCGGCGAGCACCGCGTACCTCGGCATCCAGTCGCCGAAGGCGTTCACCGACTACGCGGGGGCGCTGTGCGAGCACGTCGTCGGGTCGGGGCCGTTCGTGTTCACCAGCCACACCCGGCAGCAGAACGTGACGCTGACGCGCAGCGCGACCTACACCTCGGCGCCGCCGAACGCGAAGCACACCGGGCCCGCGCACCTGGACAAGGTCGTCATCCGGTTCCTGTCCGAGAGCGCCACCCGGCTCGGCACGCTCACCAGCGGTGAGGTCCAGGGGATCAGCGCCGTGCCGGTGCCCAACGTCGCGGCGGTGCAGGCGAACACCGCGCTCCAACTCGTCCGCACCGACGCGCAGGGGGCCGTCTACACGCTGTACCCGAACACGTCGCGGGCGCCGTTCGACGACGAGAAGGTCCGCAAGGCGTTCCAGCAGGCGCTCGACGTCGACACCCTGGTCAAGAGCGTCTACTTCGGACAGTACAAGCGGGCGTGGGGCGTCCTGTCGCCCAACACGAAGTACTACGAGCCGTCGCTGGAGCAGAAGACGAAGTACGACGAGGCGGCCGCGAACAAGCTCCTCGACGAGGCCGGCTGGACCACCCGCGACGCGGACGGGTACCGCACGAAGAACGGCAAACGGCTCGCCGTGGTCTGGCCGTACACGCAGCAACAGGCCGCCGTCCAGCAGCGGGGCACGTTCGCCCAGGCGGTGCAGGCGGCGCAGAAGAAGATCGGCATCGAGGTCGTGCGGACCAGCGTGCAGACCGCCGAGCTGTTCGGGCTGGTCGCGAAGGCCCAGTACGACATCTTCGACGAGAGCTGGACCCGCGCCGACCCCGACCTGCTGCGCATCTTCTTCGCCTCCACCAGCAAGCCGCTCACCGGCCAGAACATCTCGTGGGTCAACGACGCGACCGTCGACGCGCTCGTGAACGGCGCCGCCGCGACCGCCGACGACGCCAAGCGCAAGGACGCCTACAGCCGCACCCAGCTGTGGGTGCAGGAGCACGCCGCCGCGTTCCCCGTCTACGTGCCCGCGTACCTGCTCGCGGCGTCGACGAAGGTGCACGGCCTGCGGTCGGACCCGGCCTCGTTCCCGCTGCTCTACGACGTGTGGCTGACGAAGTGAGCAGGGTGCGGTGGCTGCTGCGCCGGCTCGCCGGTGGGCTCGGCGTGCTCCTCGGCGCCGCCACCGTCACCTTCCTCGCGATGGAGCTCATCCCCGGTGACCCGGCGCGCGCCCTGGTGGGCAGCGCGCCGGCCACGCCGCAGACGATGGCGCTGATCCGGCACGAGATGGGCCTCGACCTGCCGCTGCCGGCGCGGTACGGGCACTACCTGGCCCGGCTCGCGAGCGGTGACCTCGGCCGCTCGTATCAGCTGCAGCAACCGGTGTCGACGATCATCGGCGAGCAGGTGTGGCCGACCGTGCAGCTGGCGCTCGCCGCGACGCTCCTCGCCTTCGCGGGCGCGGTGCTCGTCGCCACGCTCACCGCCGGCCGGTGGCGGGTCGCCCGCGGCGTCGCGCAGGCGGTCGAGCTGGTCGCGGTGTCCACGCCGAGCTTCTGGCTCGGGCTGCTGCTGCTGTCGGTGTTCGCGTTCCGGCTGCGGCTGGTCCCGGTCGGCGTCGACCAGGGCCCGGCGGCGCTGATCCTGCCCGCCGTCACCCTCGCCGTCCCCGTCGGCGCGATCCTCACCCAGGTGCTGCGCGACGGGATGGAGGGGGCGCTGCGGCAGCCGTTCGTGGTGTCGGTGCGGGCCAGGGGCGTCGGCGAGCTCGGCGTGCGGGCAAGGCACGTGCTGCGGCACGGGCTGAGCCCGGCGGTGACCCTGTCGGGCTGGCTCGTCGGGCACCTGCTCGGCGGCGCCGTGCTCGTCGAGACAGTGTTCGCCCGCCCGGGCCTCGGGCGGGTCACGCTCGCCGCCATCAGCAGCCGCGACTTCCCGGTCGTCATCGCGATGGTGCTGTTCGTCGCGGTGGTGTTCGTGGTGGTGAGCACGCTCGTCGACGGCCTGTACCGGATCATCGACCCGCGCCTGCGGGAGGCGACGCCATGACCATGGTGGACACGACCCGGCGCGTCCCGAGGGTGCCGGCGGCGGGCGTCGTCGCCGCCGGCGTGATCCTCGCGGCGCTGCTCGTCGCGGTGCTCGTGCCGGACCGCCTGGCCGCGGGGCCCGACGAGGTCGACCCGCTCATCGCGCTGCGGCCGCCGGACGGCACGCACTGGCTCGGCACCGACCAGCTCGGCCGGGACGTCTACGCGCGGATCGTCCACGGCGCCCGCATCTCGCTCGTCACCGGCGTCGCCGCGACCGCCCTGGCCGTCGTGGCCGGCACGCTGCTCGGGCTGCTGTCGGCGCTCGGCGGGCGGCTGGTCGACGAGGTGCTCATGCGCGCCGTCGACGTGCTGCTCGCGCTGCCCGGCATCCTGCTCGCCCTGCTGGTCATCGCGGTGCTCGGACCCGGCCCGGTCAGCGAGCTCGTCGCGATCGCGTTCGCGGCGGTCCCGGGGTACGCGCGCATGATCCGCGGGCAGGCGCTGTCGGTGCGCCGCGCCGACTACGTCACCAGCGCCGTCGCCGTCGGCGTCCGCCCGATCGGCCTCGTCTGGCGGCACGTGCTGCCCAACTCGCTCGGCCCGGTGCTGGTCCTGGCCACGCTCGGCACCGGCAGCGCGATCATCATCGGCTCGTCGCTGAGCTTCCTCGGCCTCGGCCCGCGCCAGCCGACCCCGGAATGGGGCGCGATGCTCGCCGACGGCCGTGACTTCCTGTCCACCGCCTGGTGGGTGGGCGTCTTCCCCGGCCTGGCCATCACCGTGACGGTCGTCGCGGTGACCGTCCTCGGCCGCCGCTGGCAACGACGATTCGAAGGGCTCCGATGACACTGTTGCGAGTGGACGACCTGCGGGTGACGTTCCACAGTGGACGCGAGCGGATCGGGGCCGTGCGGGGCGTGTCGTTCCAGGTCGAGGCGGGGGAGTGCCTGGCGGTCGTCGGCGAGTCAGGATCGGGCAAGAGCGTCACCGCCCGCACCCTCGTCGGACTCACCGGACCGGGCGCGCACGTCGAGGCCGGGCGGCTCGAATTCGCCGGGCGGGACCTGCGGAATCTGGGGCCCCGCGGCTGGCGGGAGGTCCGCGGCCGGGGGATCGGTCTCGTGCTGCAGGACGCGCTCGTCTCGCTCGACCCGCTGCGCACCGTCGGCGCCGAGATCGCCGAGGCACTGCGCCAGGACGTCAAGGACCGCCGGGGAAGCGTGCTGGAGCTGCTGCACGAGGTCGGCGTGCCGGAGCCGGAGCAGCGCGCCCGGCAGCACCCGCACGAGCTGTCCGGCGGGCTGCGGCAGCGGGCCCTCATCGCCTCGGCGATCGCGGCCGGGCCGTCGCTGCTCGTCGCCGACGAGCCGACCACCGCGCTCGACGTCACCGTCCAGGCGCAGATCCTCGCCCTGCTCGCCGAGCGCAAGGCGACCGGCACCGCGCTGCTGCTGATCAGCCACGACCTCGCCGTCGTCGCCGGTCTCGCGGACCGCACCGCGGTGATGCGTGACGGCGTGATCGTCGAGTCGGGCCCGACGGCGCAGGTGCTCGGCGACCCGCGGCACCCCTACACCCGCCAGCTGCTCGCCGCGGTCCCCGGCGCGCACCCCCGCGGCACCAGGCTCTCCGGCGGTCAGGCCGCTCGGGTGGCGTCGGCGGCGTCGGTACCGGGGGAGCCCGTCCTCGAGCTCCGCGGCGTCACGAAGCGGTTCCGCCTGCCGGGTGGTGGCTCCCGGGACGCCGTGCGGGACGTGTCGGCGACCCTGCGCGCCGGCGAGATCCTCGGCCTCGTCGGCGAGTCGGGGTCGGGCAAGAGCACCGTCGCCCGGGTCGCGCTCGGGCTCCTGGCGCCGGACGGCGGCGAGGTGCTCCTCGAGGGGCGTCCGTGGAGCGCGCTGCGGGAGCGGGACCGGCGGCCGCTGCGGCGCAGGATCGGCGTCGTCTTCCAGGACCCGCTGAGCTCGTTCGACCCGCGGCACCCGGTCGAGCGCATCGTCGCCGAGCCGCTCGGCGTCATCGGCCATCCCCGGCGCGACCGGCGCCGACGCGTCCTGCAACTGCTGGACCAGGTCGGGCTCGGCGCCGCGGTGCTCGACCGGCGGCCGGTCGAGCTGTCCGGCGGGCAGCGGCAGCGGGTCGCCATCGCCCGCGCCCTCGCGCCAGGGCCGGCGCTGCTGGTCTGCGACGAGCCCGTGTCCGCCCTCGACGTGTCGATCCAGGCACAGGTCCTGGACCTGCTCACCGACCTGCGGGCGGAGCTCGGGGTGGCGATGCTGTTCATCTCGCACGACCTCGGGGTGGTGCACCACCTCAGCGACCACGTCGCCGTCATGCGCGCCGGCGAGATCGTCGAGCACGGGCCGGTCGACACCGTGTTCGCCGCGCCACGGCATCCGTACACCCGGCAGCTGCTGGACGCGGTGCCCCGGCTGGAGGTCGTCACACCCGGCACGGCTCGCTGAGCACGCGGCGGATCCGGCCGAGGTCCAGGTCGATGGAGAAGCGCGACGGCACGTGCACCGGCGGCGCGTCGAGCGCCGGGTCGAAGGAGAGCACGGCCTGGTGCAGGCGGCGCAGCGCCGGCGACGGCTCCAGGCCCAGTTCGTCGGACAGGACCGTCCGCAGCCGCGTGAAGACCTCTAACGCGTGCACCTGGCGGCCGGAGCGGTACAGCGCCAGCATCAGGTGCGCGTGCAGGTTCTCGTGGACGGGGTGCCGCTCGACCAGGGCGCTGAGCTCGCCGATCAGCTCCTGGTGCCGGCCCAGGCGCAGGTCGACCTCGATGCGCCGCTCGATGGTGGACAGCCGGCTCTCCTCCAGGCTGGCCAGCCACGTGCGCAGCACCGGGCCGGGCTGCACGTCCACGAGCGCCGGGCCGCGCCAGACGGCGAGCGCGTCGCGCAGCGCCGCCGCGGCCGCCGGGTCGTCGCCGTCGCTGAGCGCCTGCCGGCTGTCGCGGAGCCGGTCCTCGAACGCGTCGACGTCCAGCTCGCCCTGCCGCGACACGAACAGGTAGCCGCGGTCGCGGGTCACGAGGCGGCCGGCGCAGGTGGCGTCCCGCTCGTTGCCCAGCCGCAGGATGCGGCGCAGCTGCATGATGTAGGTGTGCAGCGTCGACACGGCGCTCGCCGGCGGGTTGTACTCCCACAGCTCCTCGATGCACTGACTCACCGGCACCACCTGGTTGGCGTTGAGCAGCAGCAGCGCGAGCAGTTGCCGCTGCTTCGGTGCGGTCGGCACCTGAATCGCCCCGTCGGCGCACAGGAGGAGCGGGCCAAGAACTCCCAGTTTCACTGCGTCTCCTATCGGATTAATAGGATTTTGGTCCGACTTCGCCGCTTGCGTCATTGCAGGGATTGGGCGCGGTCGTCGCTGCGGAATTACCGCTTACATTGAAGCGTATCGTAGGTAAATACTACGGTCAAGGTAGGAAATCCGACGCTATCGGCGACTCTTAGAACGCCCCTGAACAGGTGCAACCCGATACGCGCGGAGAAAAAGATCGGTGGCGTCGGCGCAGATCTCGTCGATTTCCCAGGGCGCCAACGCGAGCGTGCCATATTTCGACCGCTGCTGTCCCTCATAGGTGAGCTGGGACACGAAATGCGCCGCCGCGCGGTCCGGACGGTCCGCGCTCAGCACGCCCTGGGCGGTCAGCACGGCCACCCGCTGAATCAGCCAGCCCAGCAGCTTCGGCCCCGACTGTGGCTCGTCCGCGCCGCAGGAGCGGTGCAGCTGCGGGTGGTGCGAGACCTCGGCGATGATCAGCCGGCGCAGCGCTGACACCTCGGGGTCGAGCGTCGCGGCGAGGAACTGCCGGCCGAGCCGCAGCAGGTCCTGCTCCAGCGCGGCCGGGTCGGTCAGCAGCGACTCGTCGAGCTCGGTGTCACGGTCGGCGCCGGTGCGCGCCTCGTCGACCACCGCGACGAACAGCCGCTCCTTGTCGCCGAAGTGGTTGTAGATGGTCTGCTTCGACACGCCCGCCTCGGCCGCGATCGTGTCGAGATTGGCCCGCTCATAGCCGGCGGTGATGAAGATCCGGGTCGCCGCCCGCATGATGGCGGTGCGCTTGCCGGGCAGTCCGCGGGGCGCGACCTCGGAGGGTGTCATCGTCGAGCTCGAACCCGCCACGCGTATCACCCCTCCGTCGCTGCCCGTCGATCATACTAGACGGTACAGTCCATACCGCTACCAGTCCAGACCGCCGTGCACGTCCACGACGCTGCCGTTGACGTAGCCCGCGCCCGCGCCGGCCAGGAACACCGCGACCGCCGCGACCTCCTCGCCGGTGCCCGGCCGCCCCGCGGCGAGCCGCGGCCCGTACCTCGCCCACACCGCCGCGTTGCCGATGAGCTGCTCACCCATGCCCTCCGCGATGATCCCCGGGGACAGGCAGTTCACCGTGATGCCGTGCGGCGCCAGCTCCACCGCCGCGGTGCGGGTGAGCGCCTCGATCGCCGCCTTCGACGCGCTGTAGGCCGCCGCCCCCGGAGTCGCCCGGGTGGCGAGCGCCGACGACAGCGTCAGGATCCGGCCGCCGCCGGCCCGCCGCAGCGCCGGGACGGCCGCCTGCACGGTGTGGAACGTGCCGGCCACGTTCGTGGTGAGCACGTCCGCGAACGCGTCCGGCGCCTGCCCGGCGACCGGCCCGGGGCGGCTCACCCCGGCGTTCGCCACGACGATGTCGACGCGGCCGAACCGCGCCTCGACCCGGTCGAAGAGGTCCCGGACCGAGCCCGGGTCCGTCACGTCGACCCGCTCGTCCGGCGGCTCCGCGGACCGCGCCGCGGCCACCACCTTGGCGCCCCGCGCCGCGAACGCCGCCGCGATCGTCCTGCCGATGCCCCGGGTACCCCCGGTCACCACCGCCACCCGCCCGTCCAGACTCATGCGGACAGCCTCCGCAGCCCCCGTCCACGGGTGCTACACAACACCTGGAGCCCGCCTCCAGGCCGGTCGTGGTCGCCGCTCCATCGGCCGCTGTCAACGTTCTCGGCATGGCAGATGCGAGGCGAGACCGGCGCCCGGGAGCCGGCGCCGCACATGGCGGGGCGCATGCGGCGCAAGACCGGCGCCGGGTGGCGATCACCGGCATCGGCGTGGTCGCCCCCGGAGGGGTCGGCACCAAGGCGTTCTGGGCGCTGCTCACCAGCGGGCAGACCGCGACCCGGACCATCACCGCGTTCGACGCCGGGGCGTTCCGCTCCCGGGTCGCCGCCGAGTGCGACTTCGACCCGGTGGCCGCCGGACTGACCCAGCAGGAGATCCGCCGCATGGACCGGGCGGCGCAGTTCGCCGTCGTCGCGGCCCGCGAGGCGCTCACCGACAGCGGTCTCGACTTCGACGCCCGCGACCCCGGCCGGACCGCGACCGTCATCGGCAGCGCCGTCGGCGCGACCACCAGCCTCGAGCGCGAGTACGCCGTGGTCAGCGACGCCGGCCGGCACTGGCACGTCGACCCCCGGTACGCGGTGCCGCACCTGTACGACTACCTGGTGCCGAGCTCCCTGGCCGCGGAGGTCGCCTGGGCGGCCGGCGCCGAGGGCCCCGCCGCGGTCGTCTCCACCGGCTGCACGTCGGGCCTGGACGCGCTCGGCCACGCCGCCGACCTGATCCGCGAGGGCTCCGCCGACGTCGTCATCGGCGGCGCGACCGACGCACCGATCTCCCCGATCACGGTCGCCTGCTTCGACGCCATCAAGGCCACCACCGCCCGCAACGACGACCCCGAGCACGCGTCGCGCCCGTTCGACCGCAGCCGCGACGGCTTCGTGCTCGGCGAGGGCTCGGCGGTGTTCGTCTTGGAGGAGCTGTCCGCCGCACGGGCCCGCGGCGCCCGCGTGTACGCGGAGATCGCCGGGTTCGCCGGGCGCGCCAACGCCTTCCACATGACCGGCCTGCGCCCCGACGGGGTCGAGATGGCCGAGGCGATCCGGGTCGCGCTCGACGAGGCCCGCCTCGACCCGACCGCCGTGGACTACCTCAACGCGCACGGCTCCGGCACCAAGCAGAACGACCGGCACGAGACCGCGGCGGCGAAGCTCAGCCTCGGCGCGCACGCGTACCGCACCCCGGTCAGCTCGATCAAGTCGATGGTCGGGCACTCGCTCGGCGCGATCGGCTCCATCGAGATCGCCGCGAGCGCCCTCGCGATCGAGCACGGCGTCATCCCGCCGACCGCCAACCTGCACGAGCCCGACCCCGAGTGCGACCTGGACTACGTGCCGCTGCACGCCCGGGAGCAGCGCACCGACACGGTCCTGTCCGTCGGCAGCGGCTTCGGCGGCTTCCAGAGCGCCATGGTCCTGGTGCGGCCGTGACCGCGCTGGTTGACGACTCGGTCGCCGCGCGGCCGGCCGCAGTCATCACGGGGATCGGGGTGGTGGCGCCGAACGGGTTCGGCACCGAGGACTACTGGCGGGCGACCCTCGACGGGCGCAACGGCATCGGCCGGATCACCCGCTTCGACCCGGAGCGCTACCCGGCCCGGCTCGCCGGCGAGGTCCGCGGCTTCGAGCCGCGCCGGCACCTGCCGAGCCGGCTGCTGCCGCAGACCGACCACATGACCCGCCTCGCGCTCGTCGCCGCCGACCTCGCCCTCACCGACGCCGGACTCGACCCCGCCGCCCTGCCCGCGTACGCGGCCGGGGTGGTCACCGCCAGCGCCTCCGGCGGCTTCGAGTTCGGCCAGCGGGAGCTGGAGAAGCTGTGGAGCCTCGGCGGCGAGCACGTCAGCGCCTACCAGTCGTTCGCCTGGTTCTACGCGGTGAACACCGGCCAGATCTCGATCCGGCACGGCCTGCGCGGCCCCAGCGGCGTCCTCGTCACCGAGCAGGCCGGCGGCCTCGACGCGCTCGCGCAGGCCCGCCGGCACATCCGCAAGGGGATCCCGGTCGTGCTGTCCGGCGGTGTCGACAGCGCGCTGTGCCCGTGGGGCTGGATCGCGCAGGTCGCCAACGGCCGGGTCGCGACCGGTGAGGACCCCGCGACCGCGTTCCGCCCGTTCCACCGCGACGCGGCCGGCTACGTGCCGGGGGAGGGCGGCGCGATCCTCGTCGTCGAGGACGCGGCCGCGGCGGCCACCCGCGGCGCCGCACCCCTGGCCGTCGTCGCCGGATACGCCGCCACCTTCGACCCGCCGCAGGACAGCGGGCGGCCCGGCACGCTGCGCCGCGCCATCGAGATCGCGCTCGCGGACGCCGGTGCCGCCGCCGCGGACGTCGACGTCGTCTTCGCCGACGCGGCCGGGGTGCCCGCCCTGGACCGGGCCGAGGCCGACGCGCTCGCCGCCGTGTTCGGCCCGCGCGGCACCCCGGTGACCGCGCCGAAGACGATGACCGGCCGGCTCGCCTCCGGCGGCGCCGCGCTCGACGTGGCCACCGCGGCCCTCGCCCTGCGCGACGGCGTCATCCCGCCGACCGTCAACGTCGACGCCCCGGCCCTCGCCCACGACCTGGACCTGGTCACGTCGGCGCGCCCGGCGCGGCTGCGCACGGCCCTCGTCGTCGCCCGCGGGTACGGCGGCTTCAACGCGGCCGTCGTCCTGCACCACCCGACCGCAGCGCACCGACAAGGAGCAGCAGCATGAGCAGCAGAGAACTGACCGTCGACGGGGTCCGCGAGCTCCTGCGCGAGGTCGCCGGCGAGGACGAGACCGGCGGGCTCGACGGCGACATCGGCGCCGTGCCGTTCGAGGACCTCGGCTACGACTCCCTGGCGCTGCTGGAGCTCGCCGGGCGGGTCGAGCGCGACTACCGGGTGCGGCTCGCCGACGACACCGTCGTGCAGGCCCGCACCCCGGACGAGTTCGTCGGCATCGTCAACCAGGCCCGGGCCGGTGCGCGGTGAGTTTCGCCCTGTGCGCCGGTTGCCGGATCCCGCTGTACGAGCCGAAACTCGCCCGCAACCTCGGGGTGTGCCCCGAATGCGGGCACCACCACCGGCTCACCGCCCACGAGCGGATCGCCCAGCTGCTGGACCCGGGCAGCGTGCACACGCTCGACGCGCCGGTGTCCGACGCCGACCCGCTGCGGTTCCCCTCCTATGGCGGCAAGGTGGATCGGGCGCGCGCCGCGTCCGGGCTCGCCGAGGCCGTCGTCTGCGTGCGCGGCACCATCGGCGGTGTCGCCGTCGTCGCGGCCGTCATGGACTTCCGGTTCCTCGGCGGCAGCCTCGGCTCAGCCGTCGGCGAGCTCGTCACCCGGGCCGCCGAGACCGCCCTGGCCGAGCGCAGCCCGCTGCTGCTGGTGCCCGCGTCCGGCGGCGCCCGCATGCAGGAGGGCGCCGTCGCGCTCATGCAGATGGCGAAGACCAGCCAGGCGATCGGGCAGCTCGACGAGGCCGGGATCCTGACCGTCGCACTCATCACCGACCCCACGTACGGTGGCGTCGCCGCCTCCTACGCCTCGCTGTGCGACGTCACGATCGCCGAGCCGGGGGCCAGGCTCGGGTTCGCCGGGCCGCGCGTCATCGAGCAGACCATCGGCCGGCGGCTGCCCGCCGACTTCCAGACCGCGGAGTTCCTCCTCGAGCACGGCCTCGTCGACGCCGTCCGGCCGCGGGCGACCCTGCGCGACACCATCGCCCGGATCGTCGCCGTCGGCAGCCGCCGCGAGGGGCCGCCGCATCCGGTGCCCGCCGGCGACGTCGTGATCCGCGACGCCGACCACCTGGAGGACCGCGACGCGTGGGACACGGTGCGGCTGGCGCGGGACATCGGCCGGCCCAGCACCGCCGACTACCTCGACCGCATCTTCACCGACGTCGTGCGGCTGCACGGCGACCGGATCTCCGGCGAGTGCCCGGCCGTCATCGGCGCGCTGGCGAGGCTCGACGGGATCCCGGTCGTCGTCATCGGCCACCAGAAGGGGCACACCGCCAAGGAGCTGTCCCGCAGCCGGTACGGCATGCCGACGCCCGCCGGCTACCGCAAGGCGGCCCGGCTGATGCGGCTCGCCGCCAAGCTCGGGCTGCCCGTGGTGACGCTCGTCGACACGCCCGGCGCGTATCCGGGTCCGGAGGCGGAGGAGCAGGGGCAGGCGGTCGCGATCGCCGAGAACCTGCGGCTCATGGCCGGCCTGCCCGTGCCCGTCGTCGCCGTCGTCACCGGCGAGGGCGGCAGCGGCGGTGCGCTCGCCCTGGCCCTGGCGAACCGGGTGCTCGTCCTGGCCAACGGCGTCTACTCCGTCATCAGCCCCGAGGGGTGCGCGGCGATCCTGTGGAACGACCCGGCGCAGGCGCCGCGGGCGGCCAGGTCGCTGCGGCTGCGGGCGGCGGACCTGATGCGCCTCGGCGTCGTCGACGGCGTCGTGCCCGAGCCGCCCGGCGGCGCGGCCACCGACCACGCGGAGGCGGCGCGGCTGTTGCGGGCCGCGCTCGTCACCGAGCTGCGGTCGCTCCTGCCGCTGAACGTGCCACGGCTCATCGTCGGCCGCCACGCCCGTTTCCGCCGCTTCGGCGCCCCGGTCGACCAGGTCGCGGCGTGACGACCCTGGCGGAGGCCCGGGACGGCGCCGGGCCGGATGCGGCAGGGGTGCTGGACGCCGTCCGGCGGACCGTCCTCCTGCTCGCCAACGAGGCAGGGGCGCGACCGGAGCTGGTGCGGGTGTCCGTCGGTGACGTCGCGGTGGAGATCTCGTTCGGCGCCGTGCCGCCCGTCCCGGCCGCCGTGCCGACCGCGGACCCCAGCGTCGGTTCCGTCGTACCGACGCCGCAAACGCCGGCAAGAGCGGCATTGACCTCGCCGGCGGTGGGGGTGTTCTACCGGGCGCCGGAGCCCGATGCCGCACCGTTCGTCGCGGTCGGCGACACCGTCACCGAGGGGCAGCAGATCGGCATCGTGGAGGCGATGAAGCTGATGATCCCGGTCCACGCCGAGCGCGCCGGCCGGATCGCCGAGGAGCTCGTCGCCGACGGTGCGCCGGTCGAATACGGCGAGCCGCTCTTCGCCCTCGACGGCGGGTGACGGCGATGTTCGGGACCGTCCTCGTCGCCAACCGCGGCGAGATCGCGCTGCGGGTCGCCCGGACCTGCCGGGAGCTCGGCATCCGCGTCGCCGCCGTGCACTCCACAGTGGACAGGGAGTCGGCGGTCGTGCGGTACGCCGACGAGACCGTCCAGATCGGGCCCGGGCCGGCGCGGCGCAGCTACCTCGACTACGCCGCCGTGCTCGCCGCCGCCGAACGGGTCGGCGCCGACGCGATCCACCCCGGATACGGGTTCCTGTCCGAGGATCCGTCGTTCGCCGAGGCGTGCGAGGCGGCGGGGTTCACGTTCATCGGCCCGCCACCGAAGGTCATCGCCGCGCTCGGCGACAAGACCGCGGCACGGGCGCTGATGGCGGCGGCGGGCCTGCCGCTGCTGCCGGGCGAGCCGGTCGACGACGTCACGCGGGCCGCCGCCGTCGCCGGCGGTGTCGGCTACCCCGTCATCATCAAGGCCGCGGCCGGTGGCGGCGGGCGCGGCATGCGGGTCGTGCAGTGCGCGGCCGACCTCGCCGACGCCTACCTGCGCACCCGTGCCGAGGCGCAGGCACTGTTCGGCGACGACCGGGTCTACGTCGAGCGGTTCCTGCCCAACGGCCGCCACGTCGAGATCCAGGTCCTCGCCGACGCCCACGGCAACGCGGTGCACCTCGGCGAGCGCGACTGCTCCGTGCAGCGCCGGCACCAGAAGCTCATCGAGGAGACGCCGGCGCCCGGTGTACCGCGGGACGTCGTCGCGCGCATGGGCGAGGCCAGCGTCCGCGGCGCGCTCGCGGCCGGCTACGTCGGCGCCGGCACCTTCGAGTTCCTGCTCGACGACGCCGGGGACTTCTTCTTCCTCGAGGTGAACTGCCGCATCCAGGTGGAGCACCCGGTCACCGAGGCGGTCACCGGCCTCGACCTGGTCGCCGAGCAGCTGCGGATCGCCGCGGGGGAGCCGCTCGGCCTCACCCAGGCCGACGTCGCGCCCCGCGGCGTCGCGATCGAGTGCCGCGTCAACGCCGAGGACCCGGCCCGCGACTTCGCGCCCGCACCCGGCCGCCTGGACGCGTTCACCGTGCCCGGCGGGCCGTTCGTGCGGGTCGACACGCACGCGTACCCCGGCTACAGGGTCCCGTCGGCGTACGACTCGCTGCTCGCCAAGCTCATCGTGTGGGCGCCCGACCGGGACACCGCCATCGCGCGCGGCCGGCGGGCCCTCGCCGACTTCCGGGTCGACGGGCCGGGCGTGCACACCACCGCCGGCTTTCTCCGCGACGTCCTCGCCGACGCGTCGTTCCGCGCCGGCACCCACGACACCGGGCTCGTCGCCCGGCTGCAGTCCCAGCCCGAGACTCAGGAGGATTCATGACCGAGACAGCGGCGAAGCCGAAGGCGCCCGCCGGGCCCCGGCATGCGCTGGTCACCGGGGCCACCAGCGGGATCGGCCTGGCCGTCGCCCGTGCCCTCGGCGGAGCCGGCCATCGCGTGTACCTGTGCGCCCGCGACGCCGACGCCGTCGCCCTCACCGTGAAGGAACTGCGCGACGAGGGCCTCGACGTCGACGGGCAGGCCGCCGACGTCCGCGACACCGGCCAGATCCGCACCCTCGTCGCCGGCGCCGTGCAACGCTTCGGGCCCGTCGACGTGCTCGTCAACAACGCCGGCCGCAGCGGCGGCGGGATCACCTCCGCCATCGCCGACGAGCTGTGGGACGACGTCATCGCCACCAACCTCACCGCCGTCTTCCATGTCACCCGGGAGGCGCTCACCGCCGGCGGGCTCGAGGGGCGTCCCGGCGGCCGCATCATCAACATCGCGTCCACCGGTGGCAAGCAGGGCGTCGTGCTCGGCGCGCCCTACTCCGCCTCCAAGCACGGCGTCATCGGCTTCACCAAGGCCCTGGGCCTGGAGCTGGCCCGCACCGGGGTGACCGTCAACGCCGTCTGCCCCGGCTACGTCGAGACGCCGATGGCGCAGCGCGTCCGCGCCGGCTACGCCGCCGCGTGGCAGACCACCGAGGACGACGTCCTGGACCGGTTCCAGGCGAAGATCCCGCTCGGGCGGTACTCGACGCCTGACGAGGTCGCGGCGCTCGTCGGCTACCTCGTCACGCCGGCCGCGGACCCCATCACCGCCCAGGCGATCAACGTCTGCGGCGGGCTCGGCAACTACTAGGAACGAGGACCGACGATGACTGTCTCCCATGAGATCACGGTCGCCGCGCCGCCGGACCGGGTGTACGCGCTGCTCGCCGACGCGGCCGGATGGCCGGCGCTGTTCCCGCCGACCGTGCACGCCGTGGCGACCCCGCTGTCCGACGGTGAGGAGCGGCTGCAGCTGTGGGCGACCGCGAACGGTGCGGTGAAGTCGTGGACCTCACTGCGCACCCTCGACCCCGTCGCCCGGAGGATCACGTTCCGGCAGGAGGTGTCGGCGCCGCCGGTGGCGTCGATGGGCGGCGAGTGGCACGTCGAGGAAGCCGCCGACGGGCACAGCCGGGTCGTGCTCACCCACACCTACCGCGCGATCGACGACGACCCGTCGGGCCTGGCGTGGATCGCCGAGGCGGTCGAACGCAACAGCGTCGCCGAGCTCGCCGCGCTGGAGGCCGGCGCGCTCGCCGACCCCGGCATCGACTTCACCTTCTCCGACTCCGTCGAGTTCGCCGGATCGGCGCGGGACGCGCACGCCTTCACCTGGGACGCGCAGCACTGGCCCGCACGGCTGCCGCACGTCGTCGGCGTCGAGCTGAGCGAGGAGCCGGCCGGCGTGCAGCGCCTGCGGATGGAGACCCTGGCGAAGGACGGCTCCAGCCACACGACCGAGTCGATCCGGGTCGGCCTGCCGGGGCTGCGCATCGTGTACAAGCAGACCCGGCCGCCGGCACTGCTGAGCGTCCACACTGGACGGTGGACGTTCGAGGAGCGCGACGGCCTCGTGACCGCCACGTCCCAGCACCGGGTGGTGCTGCGGCCGTCGGCCGTGGTGCCGGTGCTCGGTGAGGGCAGGACCGTCGAGGATGCCCGCACCTTCGTGCGCGAGGCGCTCGGCGCCAACAGTCTCGCCACCCTGCGGCACGTCGCGGGGGTGACCGCATGACGACCGCCGTCGACACCGGTCTCTACCAGCGGGTGCAGCAGTTCTACGCCGTGCAGATGCGGCTGCTGGACGAGGGCCGCGCCGAGGAGTGGGCGGACACCTTCACCGAGGACGGCGAGTTCGGCCAGGACCGCCGCCCCGCACCGCGCCGGGGCCGGGCGGAGATCGGGGGGCGGCTGCGCAAGGCCGCCGACGCGCTCGCCGCCCGCGGCGTGGTCCGCCGGCACTGGCTCGGCATGCTCGCCGTCGAGCCGCGGCCCGACGGCACCGTCACCACCCGCTACTACGCGCTCGTCATCGAGACCCCGACCGGCGGGCAGTCCGCGCTGCACCTGAGCACCGCGGCCGACGACGTCCTCGTCCCCGACGGCGACACCTTCCTGGTCCGCCGCCGGTACGTCGTGCACGACGGCTGGACCCCGTGACGCCGCTCCCCTTCTACGTGCGGCAGCTGCACCTGCTCGACGCCGGGGAGGTGGACGCGTGGGCGGCCACCTTCACCGTCGACGCGGTCTTCACCCAGGTCGCCCCCGCCGGCAGGACGTTCGCCGGCGGGGCCCCGGCGCAGC